>JAHRWG010000364.1 GCA_019090295.1 Cycloclasticus sp.
AACTCCATTGGAAATATCAATTTCTCCATCGTCGAACTTGATTAATTCAATACGTTCTGTTGCATCATTTCCGTGGTTGGCTATATACCTTGCATTTATCCGTATTTTATATTCGGAAGAGCTATAGAAATTTATTAGAAAATCTCCCTGATAATTTGTTGATAAATACACGTCGCTAACTGAAGATCCATCCACTCGAATAATATCAAATCCAGCATTTACCTCCTCATAAACAGTTACAATAGTTTCTGTTGAAACGTCTTGATTGTTTTCATAAAAGACAAACGTATTATCATTCCCGGTTCCAAATCTAGGAAAACTTGCAACAGAACTGGAACCATCCTTAGAGCCAGACCCAGTGCCGTTGTAGACTGTATTATAGATACTATCACCATGAAGGTTAATCACAGTATGACCTGACATAAAAGAAACATCTGTAGATGTGAATAATCCACCATCTCCGTCCGAATTAAAAGAAACGGCATCATGTTCAAAAAGGCTAACATTCCCAATAAAACCATCACGCCAATGATACTGTATTTGTTCCCACATAAATGAATTAATCTCATTTGAATTCGGGTTAGCATAATCTGATAAAGATGTTCCCCAGTCTGCAGGATTTTCTATAATTACACGCTGATAGTCCCCAGAATTATAGTTATTTCCAAAAACCAACTCTCCTGTATCCGGATCGACCAAGAGGTTATTATTCGCAGACGTGGAAGCATCAGGTTCTTTATATGTTTCATATTGAAAGGAATTTTCATTTATACGATCACCAAGAACCATGTAAATTTTAGCAATCTTCTCACCATTAGATTTGACATAGATTTCAGCTAGCGTAACATCGGTGTCTGTATATACGATTTCAATATCATTAATGCTCTTCACGCCACGATATTCAACAGAGATAATCTCATTTTCATACGATTTAAAATCTGTAATTACGTCCAGACCAGACCCAATAAAGAATTTATCACTACCAGCTCCACCAGTCAGCTTATCGTCGCCTTGTAATCCATGTAGATCATTTGCAAATTCATTGCCAATAATCACATCATCAAAAACTGTTCCTGTAACGTTTTCAACATTTATAAGCGTTTCATTATTATTTGCTATCACGCCATTGTAAACATCATCAACATTGGCACCAGTTAGAGATAAGTTAACGTGAATTGCGGAAGTGTTATATCCATAGAAGGCATGATCGTCATCTCCTTCGCCGCCATCAATAACATCATCGCCTGAGCCACCGTAAAGAGTATCATTACCAGCACCACCATTAAGAATATCATCACCAGAGTCTCCATGGAGGAAGTCATTACCAAGCGCGCCTGTAATAGTATCCGTTCCAGACCCACCGTGTAACGAATGTCCATTCGTAGAAGAAGAATCTACAGTAATTACATCATCTCCTGCGTATCCTTGTACGTCATAAGGGCTAGATATAGAAGATGTTACATTGATATTATCATTGCCATGTGTTCCAAAACCTGTCCCGCCATTAACTTCATCTGTGATTTCTAGAACGCCTCTTCCTGTTCGTAAATACCTCACTGTAATATGATTACCAGAATTGTTATATGTATGAAAAGTAGGGCTAATAGTGTAAGCATCAGGATCGCTAGGTATATAAGAAGTAATGCTATTATTACCGGGCAAGTTCAGAATAAATGTTGTTGCATAAATAGACGGCCAAGAGCCGCTGATATCACTAATACTTATATTGCCAGGTAGGTATATGTCATCGGCCCAAACAACATCATTACCGCCGCCATAATAAAACTCATTAGTATAATATACGTTATCATCCCCATTCCCGGAAAAAAACTTACCGTTAACAATGCTGAAGCTGGCGTTGGCGCTAACGGTATCACCATAATCGGTACCAGTAACATATAAAGCAGAACTACTTGAACTACTCGAAGGAAGATTACTTATAATATCTACATCATTTGACGCAGATGAATTCGTCGAGACAACAAGGCTATTACCATAAATACTGTCAATGGTTATACCACTGGAACTAGAATCTAAGCCACTGTAGTCAATGTGATTAGGTTTATGATAACTATGAAGAACAGAATAATTATGTCCTAACGTAGATATATGAGCATATTCAACATCTTCAAATTTCTCAACATAGGAGTAGGATGTATTATCAACAGTGTTGTAAACCAACAAGTCGTTTACAAATAATCCTTCACCACTGTGCGCTCCCCTTTGCACAAGAAATACGGTATCGTCTCCTTCACCAGCATTAACATGAATACCACCAATACCACCCATTCTAATTACACTATCTTGATCATTTAGGATAATATTTTCAAAATCTTCCAAGAAAAAGACTTTATTTTCCTCACCCTCTGTAAATGAAATAATATGATTTTCACCCTCGTTATAAACTCTAATGTTAGAAGTTGTAATACTGCTAAAATCAATCGTATCGTCACCTGATGTTCCCTTGATAACCTCAATCTCTGAGAGGTTATCAACATCACCATTGCTGGCCGTAACCGTAAAATCATAATTCACATCACTACTTAGAGATACAGAAATTGATCCTGATAAATTAGAATAATCAGCAACATCTCGCTCTATTGCAGAACTACCCTCTGCATTAGTGCCTCCAAAAAGAAAGTCGCTACCTATACCGCCATCCAAAATATCTTGCCCAGCACCGCCATAAAGGTGATCGTGACCCGCACCACCTATAAGGTGGTCATTGCCGCTTAAATCTGCTGAATATTGGATGTTATCTTGTCCCCAAGCACGCAAAGGATCGTAATATTCACCTAAGTAAAAATCATATAAACCTAAGAACCCTTGATCATTATCTGGTGAAACAACACCGTCACCGTAGAGGTGATCATTACCAATGCCACCTTCAAGTTTGTTATTCCATGCGTTTCCAATTAACGTATCATTTAAGTTAGTGCCAATTGCATTTTCAATCACTGTGTAGAATGCAATGGCAACATTGCCCGGATCAGGATCAGAGGCAGATGCACTTACATCCCAAATAATCTTGGAACCGTAAACATCTTCACCAATTGAACTGAAACGACCCTGACGAAGATCGATTTCAACACCTTCCGTAAATGAATAGTTGTCCAATTCAGATGCATCAATAACATCGTTAAGACCGCCACCATCCCAGATGGTGTATAAGAACGCGTCATCAAGATCAGTACTGTAATTCATCGCAGAAACATTCCACACTGATCCCGCACCCGCCGCCTTAGCGTAATTTCGCCCATAAATCTCTTGTAAAGCGGCAATATCAAAAAGTTGCAGCGTATAAGCTGAAACATCAAAAAAATCATAAGGATCACCTTGAACCTCCATACCTGGTGCTCTTTTATATGAGGTCACCGTGTATTTCTCACTATCAAAATAAGAATTTATATTTTGGGAATCTTTAAGAACGTCCACGCCCAAAGTATGGGTAATTTCTTCTA
>JAHRWG010000319.1 GCA_019090295.1 Cycloclasticus sp.
CGCCTGTGTTTAACATGCGGTAAAGCAGCTCTATTGCACCAGCGTGACCAATTATTTCTTGGTGTTCTTTAATGGGCTTCCCAGAAATGGTTAGGCCTTCGTCAAGGATGAATTGTGTGTCTCCAAGCGTTAACGTATTACCTTCTTGGCGGTTGAGTTGTGGGTCCATAAATCACGCAGAAGCGTTAAAATTTGTTCTTGAAGTGCTGCCGATTTACCTTGTAGGAATTTAAAAACTGGGCTTTTTTTAGTGCTTGAATAGGTTGTTGTTCGTTTACGGCCATGTATACAATATCGCCATTATTAGCAGCATCGTTTAACCACCTGCGAACCGTCCTATCCGTTACGGTAAAAGAAACATGCTTTTTAATTTGGCCCATTGAGACAGCTGTTTGTTATTGCTCAAGAAAACTCAGAATGGACACTTTATCGGACATTATTAGCTCTAGGACGCTCTTTTACGGACATTTTATCACTTATGGACACCCTTCCGAATTAATTTGTTGGAAACAATCAACAAATCCAAGGACCCTAACTAGGGTTTTTAACGTCTGAATGCCCCAATGGCTTATCCGGAAATAAATAATCTCGAATACGTTGCTTAACTTCTTTTGCTTCGGGAAAACGCTGCTCTTGCTTACGCGACCAGATAAGTCTTGTAGCCTCTTCGGAATGCACATTTATTTCAAACGTACCGCCACTGGCAGGTACCAGTGTGACCCCACCCAACTCGTCTTCAAAAGTCGTTAACAGTTCCTGCGCCAACCAAGCTGCACGTAATAACCAACGGCATTGGGTACAATACCGAATCTCTACGCGAGGCTTATCTTGGCTATCTATCATGCTGAGTAGCCCAGTAAGCTTCGTTACAGGTGGTAAGCCGGACTACTCTGATGGACTTCATCAATCATTGCTTTAACGTGCTCGGGGTTAATATCTGGCAATATACCGTGACCTAAGTTAAAGATGTGTTTATGGCCATGTCCATAGTCGGCTAATACCTCTCGAACCTTGGCCCGCACTTTATCAGGGCTTGCATATAAAGCTGTCGGATCTAAGTTGCCCTGCAGAGCGACCTTATCTTGGGTTAACTCCCGCGCTAAACTTAGCTCGGTTGTCCAGTCTACACCTAGTCCGTTATAGCCTGTATCTGTCATAGGCTTTAACCAAACACCTGCGCCTTTGGTAAACAGCATTCTAGGTACGTCTGGGTTGCTGGCTTGTAGGGCTTGCGAAATTCTACGGCTATACGCTAAGGAGAATGTTTCATAGTCTTTTGTACTTAAGTTACCACCCCAAGTATCAAACACCATGACGATTTCAGCGCCTGCTTCTATTTGTGCTTGCAAATAGCTGATCACCGATTGGCTAATGATATCCAGTAAGCGATGCATCACCTCAGGCGTGTCATACATCATGCGCTTAACGGCAGCAAAGTTTTTGCTGCCGCTGCCTTCAACCATGTAACAAGCGAGTGTCCAAGGGCTGCCTGAAAAACCAATTAACGGCACTGATCCATTAAGGCCTTTTTTAATGGTTGAAACCGCATGCATCACGTACTGTAATTCTTGGTTTGGGTCGGGCACGAATAGTTTATCCACATCCGCTGCTGTGCGCACGGTACGCTCAAATTTTGGCCCTTCGCCTTCTTCGAAATATAAGCCCAAACCCATTGCATCAGGAATGGTAAGAATATCCGAAAACAAAATAGCTGCATCTAATGGATAACGCTCTAATGGCTGCAAGGTCACTTCACAGGCCAATTCTGCATTTTTACATAAATCTAAAAAACTACCGGCTTGAGCACGTGTGGCACGATATTCTGGTAAATATCGTCCCGCTTGGCGCATCATCCAAACTGGTGTACGTTCTGTTTTCTCACCACGCAGGGTTCTTAGTATTAAATCATTTTTTAAATTACTCATACTTGAATACTCTCTACGGGTGTTATTTGAATTTAAACGTTTAAGTAATCAAGAATGCCTTGAGCTGCTTCACGCCCTTCGTATACAGCGGTAACAACAAGGTCTGAACCTCTAACCATATCACCACCAGCGAAAACTTTTTCATTACTTGTTTGAAAACCAAATTTAGCGGCCTCTGGTGCAACTACTCGGCCTTTGCAGTCTAACTTAATACCATAGTCTGCAAGCCAAGGAGAAGGGCTAGGTTGAAACCCAAAGGCGATAATTACCGCATCGGCTGGCACTATTTCTTCGGTTCCTTCAATAATGACGGGGCTACGGCGGCCATTTTCATCCGCATCTCCGAGCTTAGTTGTCACCAGTTTGATGCCTTCTACTTTTCCATCGCCTACAATCTCTATTGGTTGGCGGTTCCATAGAAAGTTAACACCTTCTTCTTTCGCGTTAGTTACTTCGCGCTTCGAACCTGGCATATTTTCTTCATCACGTCGGTAAGCACAGTTCACGCTTAAGGCACCTTGACGGATACTGGTTCGGTTACAATCCATCGCTGTATCCCCGCCACCCAGGACGACAACCCGCTTGCCTTTCATATCAACAAACTCTTCCCCCATCACCGTGTTAGTGCCTTCAAGGCCCATGACTCGGTTAATATTTGACACTAAGAATGGTAGGGCTTCATGCACCCCTTCCAATGCCTCACCAGGAAAA
>JAHRWG010000320.1 GCA_019090295.1 Cycloclasticus sp.
AGAGTTCGTCGGCAGCGTCAGATGTGTATAAGAGACAGAGGTGGGTTCGTTTGACGCTTACGATTAACCCATGCAATAAAATATGGAGACTATGCTGTACTACCCTTCATATTAAGAGCATGCATCGGTGGCAGCTTCGAATATGACACAGTTGAAAAAGAAGCGAGTCATTTAGCCATTAATTACATTTACGACAGGGTAAATCTAAAGGTGAGCTAAGAATCAAAGGGGCAACTCAGCACAACCCAACCAAGCCTCTTGTCACTCTATCGTCATATTTCTGTCACGGCACTGCCACCTATCCATTGGATACTCTAATTCGCTTAAAATTTTAATGTAAATGTATATGACAGAATTAGAACCACCGCACCCGCAATCATTAGACGAGATATTAGAAAAGTCACTCCTTACCCCTGTTTTTCAACCCATTATATCGCTCAAAAATAACACTATTTATGGGTATGAAGGCTTAATACGAGGCCCATCTAACAGCCCTCTACATTCACCTTTTAACTTATTCAATGCCGCTGCAAAGCAAGGTTGCCTAGCAAAACTAGACTTGTTGTGTAGAAAAGTAACGATTGAACACTTTGCACAACTCAATTTTAAAGAACAGCTATTTATTAATACTATTCCCGAAATCCTGCTGCATAAAGATTACCAACACGGTCATACACTTGATTATATAAAGCGGGCAGGTATCGATAGCAAACAAGTCGTTATAGAGCTGACTGAACAGTACCCCATTGAAGACTATAACCTGATGGCAAATGCCACCAAACACTATCAAGACATGGGGTTTTCAATTGCCATAGATGACCTTGGTGCAGGCTATTCCGGATTAAGAACGTGGTCGGAAATCAAGCCTGATTTTGTGAAAATTGATAGGCACTTTTTACACAACATTCATGAAGATAAACACAAACAACAGTTTGTCCAATCAATTATTGATATAGCTAAAGGTGTCAATTGCCGCGTCATTGCTGAAGGCATAGAGCTACGTGAAGAATATTTAATGAGTGATGACATGGGCATGGACTTTGTACAGGGCTATTATTTTGCCCGGCCCGCTGCCCAGCCAAAGCAAGTACTCGATAGTGGATTACTATCTAAAAGAAGCAAAGAAGTACCCATCATTTTCAACACCATACGAAGCTCTCAAACGGTTCAAAAGCTATTAGCGCCTCTTGAGCCTATCGTTACCAATACACCGTTCAACCAAATTTACGAGCGCTTTGATTGCTCTAAAGACCTGTCGTCTTTACCTGTCATTAATAAGGACATGAGCGTAGCAGGTATTATTTTTCGTAGTGAATTTCTAACCCTTTGTGCAAGCCGCTACGGTAAAGATCTATATAGGAAAAAGACGGCACAGTCTTTTTTAGAAGAAAATCCTATCTGTATTGACATAAACCTGCCGCTACACTTATTAAGTAAAACCATTGAAAAACATAACTTCAAAATACGGAATGAGTGCTTCATCATCACCGAAAACAAGGTCTATAAAGGCATTGGTAATTATATAGACCTACTAAAAGAACTAACAGACATGCAAATCAGCTTTGCTAAGCACATGAATCCGCTCAGCAACCTACCCGGCAACGTACCTATTAGCCAGCAAATAAGCGCTTTCCTTAAGTCTAAAGAAGATTTTGTCATCTGTTATTTTGACCTAGACCACTTCAAGCCCTATAACGACATCTACGGCTTTGGAAAAGGTGACGAAGTGATTCGCAAAACGGCTGAATTACTGTGCAAACACGCCGACAAAAGCACTGACTTTATCGGACATATTGGTGGTGATGATTTCGTCGCCATATTCAGTAGTAGGGACTGGAAGAAACGATGCCATAAAATACTATCTGACTTTGAAAACTCTCTTAGTAAGTTTTACTCTTATGAGCACATCATGGCTTCGGGCATGAAGGCATTAAATAGAAACTCTGAGCCTGTACACTACCCCTTACTTTCACTCTCTATTGGCGCACTTCGTGTACATGATTTTGACTCTATTTATACCGAAAGTGATATTGCCGCAACAGCAAGTACTGCCAAATCAATGGCTAAAAAAATACAGGGCAATAGCCTATACCAAATAAAACCCGAAACGAATAAAAAACAAGCCGTATAAACCACATGAATTCAAAAGATATAGGGAAGGCAACCCTTTAAACTTTTGAAGAGCTAAACTCACATTATAAGTGCAACCGTTCTGATTTTAGATAACCTTAAATTCGGTTAACCCGTGCAATAACGTATGGAGGTTATGCAGTACTACCCTTCATATTGAGAACATGCATCGATGACAGCTTCGAATATGATACAGTTGAAACAGCAGCAAGTAATTTAGCCATTGATTACATTTATGACAGGGTAGCTTTTTAGCGAAAAACCAAGACATCAAGCGGTCAACCAGCTTGATTTTTTAGAAGCGCCCAAGTCAAGTTGGCTGACACTTTGATATCCAAATGACTCAGGCATTAGAGCAGGGAGGCGATCTCTTGAATAATATCATTAATTACAAAGACTTAGATTCAATCTCAGAGCAATTAGATGGGATGCTGGTCAAACATGTGGATTGGCTTTCAGCACTGCATAAAGTCATTATTTGTAACACCTCTTCAAACTCATTAATGATGCGTCACGAAGAGTGTGAGTTTGGAAAGTGGTATTGCGCTGTAGAAAATTCATTTCTAAGAGAAAATGCGGAGTTTGAAGATCTTGGAAACACGCATAAGAACTTACATTCTATAGCAAACCAATTATTAGAAAAACATCATAATAATCAAGCACCATCAGAAGAGGAATATCAGCTACTCGTTGATTCAGAAAAGGAATTCTTTGAAACACTGAACAACTACATAGATAATGTTCTAGCAACGAAAAATCAATTTGATTACCTAACAAATATTCCTAATAGAAGTTTAACCATGTTAATGCTAGAAAAGGAGCACTCGAAACTTTCTAGGGATATAGACAGCGAATCGTGCATCGCATTTGCCGACATTGATCACTTTAAGGGGGTCAATGATAGCTATGGTCACTCCGCTGGAGATAGTGTTTTAAAGTACATGTCAGAAATCTTATCAACAAACATAAGACCCTATGATATTGTTGGCAGATATGGTGGCGAAGAATTTCTATTTTGCTTTCCACAAACTGGCATCGAAGAGGCGTTTAGAGTTATTGATAGAATAAGATGTCACATCGAAAGCTCATCAATACTCATTAATAATTCAAATAAAATTAGAATTACCTGCTCCTTTGGTGTGGCAAAGATGGATAGAAATCAAACTCTGGAGGAGTCAATAAAGCGTGCAGATATGGCGTTGTATAAAGCAAAGGATAATGGGCGTAATAAGACAGAAATTTGGGTTCGTTAAAAAGCCTAACAAGCACACTTTACCCGGCTGGTTTTCGCTGCATTTCAAACCAGTCACAAATGCGCACGCTGTCGTTAATTCGCCAAACCATTTTTTTATTTTAAACTATAGAGGATACTAACAATGCAAGAACTTTTAGATAAACTAGATACCAGTCAATACTTACCCGTACTAATTTCTGGCACGACTAATGTGCTACTTGCTGCTTTAATTTTAATTATTGGTTTGCTGATTGCCAATAAAGTAAGCAGCATCATCTGCAAAGCTGGCGAACAATACGAAAACCTTGATAATACTCTGTTTCGTTTTTTAGGTAGCTTAGGCAAATATATTATTATTGCCTTTGTCATTATTGCTGTTCTTAATCGATTTGGCGTACAGACGGCATCAATAGTCGCTTTGTTAGGTGCTGCAGGGTTAGCCGTAGGCCTAGCGCTTCAAGGGACATTAACGAATTTAGCTGCCGGTGTGATGCTGTTATTATTTCGCCCCTACAAGGTTGGAGACTTTATTGAGGCCGCTGATCGCTTTGGTAATGTTAAGGAAATAGATTTATTTACGACTATTCTTCAAACGTTTGACAACCAACAAATTATTATTCCCAACAGCCAAATTTGGGGTAATCAAATTATTAATCACTCCCATCATAGTGTGCGCGGTGTAGATATGCATTTTGGCGTGGCTTACAAAGAAAACACTGATGATGTTCGAGCGGTCATTAACCATGTTCTAGATAATCACCCACACATTTTAAAAGACCCAGCTCCTTTTGTAGAAGTTGAAACGCTCAATGATAGCTCTGTAGACTTCTTGGTAAGACCTTTTTGCATGGGTGAACATTATTTCGATATTCTCTACTCTATTCCTGAAGAGATAAAAAAAGCTCTTGATGAAAAAGGCATTGAAATACCATTTCCTCATAGAAAGTTAATTATTGAAAAAGAGAGTTAACCAAGCTAGCCACGGGCACAAAAAACCTCGTTTTTTGTGCCCTGCTTTTACCCTTAGACATTCATCACCAGCAGTGCTCATTAAAAACCAACCGAGTCAGGCTCGATTGATCTCCTATCTAGTGGCTTAATTCACATTCCAAGTACAACCGTTTTGGTTTTAGATAACCTTAAGTTGGCTTAACCCGTGCAATAAATTCAAGTGAGAATGGCGACTGTTAATGGTTAATATGCCGCTATCAGCTCGCACCATAAATATTTTTAGCCTTGCAAGACCTTACCCCGATAATTATTTCATGATCACACCAATAACCATTACTTAACGCTCTATTCCTCGGTGTATTTCTGTTACATCAATGCTATCTGAACAAAAAGCTTGTTGGAAAATTGGGATGGTTTTTTGCGGCTCTGCATCACCACACATGAACACATCAAAAGCGGCATAGTTTTTCTCTGGCCAGGTATGCACACTAATATGTGATTCTGCGAGCACAGCGACACCGGAGATTCCGCCAGTGGGCGTAAAATGGTGTAGGTGAATATGCAGTAGCGTCGCGCCAGACACCTCCACAGCGTGGCGAAGAGTGGCTTCCATTAAGGTTAGATCATCTAGGTGAGTGGCATTCCATACATCGATAATAAGGTGCTCACCGGCATATTTAATCCCGTCCCTTTCTTTAAAGTGATCATTCCGGGATGCTCCTTTTTTAAGCACCTGTTGGTGCGATGGCCATTGATCAGCTGCCTTTTCAACGGCCGACTCTTTCCCCTGTCGTTTGCTAGCTAATGTCATGGCGCAGTCCTGTGCATAATATCGACGTGTTTATCGCTGGCATGAAATAATTCCGCTCCTGCTGTTGCCTGGCCTGTTCCACATACCTTAGCGTATGGGCTAATACGTGTAATATCGATAGACTAAAAGCCATTAATCCACCTGCCAGCCATCGTTTGTGTAGTTAGTCAGTAAACAGGGAAACATAATGGTGTTAACGCAATTAGTTTTAGCGGTTAGCTCGCCTTTACCAAATGCAAGCGACGCCAGCATTAATTCAGGCGTGACATAATCTGTCTTAACGCTGAAATTACTAACTTCTTTAAGGGTGTTTTTAATGGTTTGCTCGGTATCACCTGAGGCCCACGCTAGGTGAAACCCCCAATCACCAAAAGAGGGGATGTTTTGACGGTACGGTAAAATATTAAATCCAGCTGACTTTAAGGTTTGGCCAATAGCCAAAAAGGATTCTTTTGCATGATACGGAGAGGTTGATTGAACGGAGACAAAGGCGTTATTGGATAAGTGGCCGCGTAATTGACGGTAAAATTGCTGGCTGTAAAGCTTACTTAGCTCAACCGAGGATGGGTCGGGAAAGTCGATAATGACAACATCCCAGCGTTGCTCGTTTTTAGTGCGAATAAATTGATCTGCGTCGATACTGTACACATCGACTGTTGCTACCCATTCGGCTGGCGTATTTTTTATTAATGAATCTTTAGAGTCTAAATAAACCCCTGCCACATTAACGGACGTTACATTATTAGGTGGGCGAATATGTAAGCGTGCATCGTGAAAGGCATCTTTATTAAGCTTTCTTAACTGTGGATTTTCTGAGGCCAGCTTAATCATATCGGGGTCAAGGTCCACCAATGTGATGGACTTGAGGTTTTTGTACTTAAGCAACTCACGTAATGCTAGGCCATCGCCACCACCGAGTATTAAGGCATGCTCTGGCTTGTTAGCAATTGACATCACTGGGTGCACTAATAAGTCGTGATAGCGTTTTTCATCTAGCGATGAAAACTGCGTATTACCATTGATGTAAAGGCGGACATCCCCTAGCTGCTTGTTTTCGGTTAATACAATGTGTTGATACTTAGTGGTTGTTTTGTGAATGATGGGGTCATCATAAAAGCGTTGTTCAAAGAGGTCGCTAATATCGCGGTTATTAAGATACCCTATGACTAAAACCAGCACGGTCATGAGCATAACAATGGCCGTTGTGACACGGTGTTTAATAAGCCCTGACAGCATAAAGTATGTGACCGTCACTAAGGCAACAGCAAAGTTAAAGCCCGCTACGATAAAGCTTATTTCCGTCAGAGGGTAAAATTTAAGTAACACTTTTACCCATATAATTGCACCAACAAATGCGCCCACATAATCCATCGCATAAACGATGGCGAGGTTTGTTTTTAAGCTGATTTTTTGTTGGTTAATGATTCGCATCACGATAGGTATTTCAAAACCAATCAGAAAACCGACACTGAGCACAAAGAAGTAATGCACAACGGCAAAGTGGTAGTCAAAATAAGCAAATGCACCGTAGATGGCTAATGGTGCAAACCCGCCCATTACCGCCATAACCACTTCTACACCGATAAATTTGTAGATTAAATTATTGTCGGACATTCGGCTTTGCACAAAGCCGGAAATGCCCATCATCAACATCATTGAGGCTATCACAATAGAAAACTGTTCTATTGAATTACCTAAAATGTAGGTGGTTAGGGTGGCCAGTACATATTCATTAACCAACCCACTCGCACCGGTTGAGAACATGCAAAAGGCCAGTAATATTGGCAGAAGTCTAGGGGTTTTCATACTGGAACTGCCGTCAAACGCTATAAGATTGCAACGCCTAACAGTAAGGCCATACCAATTTTGGTGATTGAAAGTTGAATGGCTGCGGCCAGTTGATCTTTAACAATAATCTCGCTGACTTTTGTTGACGTAATAATAAGCACATCAATTAAAATTTCAAACAGATACAGTAAGATCATGCCAGTAAACGCTGCCACTATATAGTCAATAACGGCACCTGATATAACTAACTCATGATTATTACCCACGATGGCACTTTGAAGAATGAGACCATAGGCAATGATCTTGCCTGATAAGTACACACCGGCAGAAAGGTTTCCTTCAAGCACTCGGGCCACTGGGTTCAGTTTTCGTGCGAGTACTTTTTCATAAAAAAGAACCAAAATAACCATCGTCACTTGGCCGGCAACAAAGTAAATAACCGATGACACAATACCACCCTCATCACCTTTAATGCTGGCGTAGGCCAATATGCCCGTCATCACTAAGGCACCAAACTCCACCACTCCAATAGCAACATTACCGCGTTTAAGTTCCTCGGTATTATTCACGTTAGGCAGGAGTACTTTATCGGTAAAAAAAAGTGATGTCACCATAAAGCCAATGGCCACTAAGCCATAAGTAAAGGTGTCGACCATATCTTTTAGTATATCTGGGTGACTGGCTCCCGACATAACGCCTAACATGGCAATGGCTAAACCAAGTTGTGCGCCCGAGCGGCGCAAACCTATTGCTAGGTTGCCATCAGCAATGGCATCATCTGCATGATAATGTCGCGATGAGCGAGTATTTAAAATGTACTTCATGGCCGTCGCAAGCACGAGGTAGATGAAGGCGTATAGGAGGTAATACATATATTGTTCAATGTTCATAAGTTGCATCCTTGATTGCTATTCTGTTACTTACCACCACTTGAAGGGCCACGGTTTCTTGATGAAAGCCCAGCACCTCTAACAGAGGGGGTTGAACGTGATGATCCTGATTGCCCGCTTGTTGCACTGCGAACCTCAGCTGGGTTTCGGCTAGCAAAGCTGCCGTTACTGTAACGGCTATTTGAATAGGTGCTTCTACCATAGGTGCCGTATTCATTATTAGCACCGTAATACCCCCCGCCTCTTTTGCGGCTAGAGTAATTGTTCCAGTCATGATAAGAATATCGACTTGGGCCCGCCAGAGCACCAAATAACCGGTACATACCGTAGTAGTACCAAACTGAATGACCATTTGACTGTCGCCACTCACCGTATTGATTAGCCCCTGTTGCAACGCCATTTTGCATCACCGGTTTTGCCACGGTGGCCATGCCAACTGGTTGAGCCTCTTTTAGTCCCTCTTCTTCATAAAAACCATACGGCTTTGTGATGATAGCCATGCCTAGGTTTTCATAGTTTTTCCAAAAAACATCCTCACTCACAAATTGCCAATCTTTCTCGGTCATGGTGTCATTCACCACTTCAACGTATTTGTGATACGTCTTGGTAAACGTGCTATCAACCCAGTATTCGCCATAATCATGGTGGCGAGATTGGCCGCTTTTATAATTAAGTCTTAACGCCTTCCATTTGTCTTGTGGGATTTTTAAGGTGAACTGATCACGCCCACCCCATGAGCGGCGGTATTTAGCGATCGAATTAAGGGTTAATGTGTCAAAATATTCAAAAACTTTAGCATCAACGTTTACGGCCGGAAAACGCGCCTCATCACCGGCTCGACAGTATTCACCTTCGCACCATGTTGCACGCCCAATAACAACGTAATAATCCACTCGTTGATCCGCTAGCACCTTAACGTAACTACGATCTAGCTCAGCCACTTTATTGCTATGCTGTGTTGCATACTTGGCAATGTCTTGCGTTAGTTGACTTAAGCCAACGGCAGCATCACCAAAGTGAGCGTAGTTTGTTTTGGCCTTTTTCAGGTATTGCGTTTTAAGTATTTTATAGGTATCCGTGCTTTGTTTAACTAATGCATCCAGCCCCGATACGCGCTGTGCTAAGTCATCCTGTTTAGCTGGGTATTTCTTCGCTGCTGCATTCGCCTGAAAGGCAAATTGGCGTTGAAGTGATAGATTATCCCCATCTTGCTGACTGGCTTTTTCATACGTTTCATCCGCTGTGTTACGGGCAGTCACTAAAAAACTAATGCGTTTTTTTGCATAGTGTGCGGCCCTACTTGACGCCAACAAGTGCTGATTGAATTGCTTAATGAGCTGGCCAAAAGCCTGTGCGTCTTCTGGCTTATTGTTATTGCCCATTGGTTCAATCTGAACGCGGTAAAGTTGCTTAGCTTTAGTCAGCTCAGCATTTGCCACATCAAAGTTATCAAGCCATTTTTCAGATGCTAAATACGGGCTGAAAAACCCCCACTCAGCATGGCTTGGGAGTTTATCAAAGGCGTCTTTTTGGGTTTTTATTAGCGCATCATGGTCGGTTAAGCGCTTAGGCATGTTTTTAAATTCATGCGTTAGCTTATCGGGCAAACCGCTACAACCACTCAGAAGCACTGTTAAAAAAACAAGCCAACAGACGCTAATGAAGCCATTATTATGTTTCAGAGTTTTCCGCATGATCTTTTCGTATTAACCGCTTATTTAACTGCAGCGGTTTGCAGGACTTCAAATAGGTTCGCTTTAACACCATGACTAATAAAGGCTTCTCGCTCAGGGCGGTCATCATCATCTTCATGCCATGTCTCAATGGTAAGGTAGGTCCCTTTTCGTGAAGCAAATTCATAAGCTCTCATTGGAATCCCTTCCTTAGATCCTCCAGCCTTCATAAAAAGGCCGGCCCAAGTATCATCTTCAACATAAGCGTATGTCGTACCAGCAACCACTACGTCACCTTCTTCCTCTTCGGCAATG
>JAHRWG010000321.1 GCA_019090295.1 Cycloclasticus sp.
ATAGACGACGCGATCATGGTGGCGTTATTTTTATTGATTTACGTGACCGTGAAGGCATCGTCCAAGTCGTGTTTGACCCAGATCGTGCCGAGTCATTTGCCATTGCCGAGAGTGTGCGCGGCGAATATGTATTGAAGCTAAAAGGTCGCGTTCGCCCACGCCCTGAAGGGACTGTTAACCCTAAAATGAAAACGGGTAAGATTGAGTTGCTAGGGCTTGAGTTAGAAGTTCTGAATAGCTCAGAAACACCGCCCATTCAGGTTGATGGTGATATTGAAGTGAACGAGGAAACGCGTTTACGCTATCGCTATATCGATTTGCGTCGTCCAGAAATGCTAGAGAAAATTCGCTTACGTCGTGATGTTACGCTAAATTTGCGTCGTTTCCTTGAAGATGAAGATTTCTATGAAATTGAAACACCGTTCCTAACCAAGGCAACACCGGAAGGGGCACGTGATTACTTAGTGCCAAGCCGTACCCATGAAAATAGCTTTTTTGCCTTACCTCAGTCACCACAATTGTTTAAACAGTTGTTGATGGTTGCGGGTATGGATCGTTATTATCAAGTGGTGCGTTGCTTCCGTGATGAAGATTTACGGGCCGATCGCCAACCTGAATTCACCCAGTTAGATATCGAAACCTCCTTTATGGAAGAGTCAGATATTATGGACATGATGGAAGGCATGATTCGCCGTCTATTTAATGACGTAATTGATGTTCAATTGCCGGAGCAGTTTCCACAAATGACCTACGCACAAGCGATGGATTTGTACGGCACCGATAGACCTGATTTGCGTAATCCATTGGTATTAACCGATGTGGGTGACCTAATGGCGGGCGTTGAGTTTAAAGTATTCTCTGGCCCTGCAAACAGTGAAGATGGCCGTGTAGCCGCACTACGTGTGCCGGGCGCGGGTAAATTAAGCCGTAAAGACATTGATGGTTATACCAAATTTGTTAGTATCTACGGTGCTAAAGGTTTGGCATACATTAAAGTAAACGATCGAGCTGCAGGCGCTGAAGGCTTGCAGTCACCGATTCTTAAATTTTTACCGGATGACGTGGTAGAAAGCATCTTGCAGCGCACAGGTGCGCAAACAGGCGATATCGTATTTTTCGGTGCGGATAAAGTTAAAGTTGTGAATGAGTCTATCGGTGCCTTGCGCGACAAGATTGGTAAAGACCAAGGTCTGTTAGAAGGTGACTGGAAACCTGTTTGGGTCATAGACTTCCCAATGTTCGATTGGGATGAAAAATCAAACCGATTTACCGCTATTCATCACCCATTTACTGCGCCATCATGCAGTGCCGATGAACTGAAAGCCGGTGCTGGTAAAGCATTATCAAGAGCCTACGACTTAGTGCTAAACGGAACAGAAGTCGGTGGAGGCTCAATTCGTATCCATAAAACAGATATGCAGCAAGTGGTGTTTGATTTATTAGGAATGGAGCAAGAAGAGTCGCAAGAAAAATTTGGTTTCTTGCTGGATGCGCTTAAATATGGTTGCCCTCCTCATGGTGGTATTGCCTTTGGTTTGGATCGCTTAGTCATGCTAATGTCAGGTGCCTCAACCATTCGTGACGTAATGGCATTCCCAAAAACACAAACAGCAGCGTGTCCGTTAACCAATGCACCAGCCATGGTGAAAGATGCGCAATTAAAAGAGCTAGGTATTCGCTTAAGAAAGCCGCCAGTGGCTGAGTCAGAATAGGGAATATTTATGTCTACCGTACACGCCATTCAAGACTACTTACTGTTATCAGATGAGCAATGTGATGAGCGAATCATTGCCGCTAAAGAAAAGCTAGGTGACCGTTGCGCGATTCTAGGGCATCACTATCAGCGAAATGAAGTGTTCAAACACGCTGATTTTAGTGGGGATTCTTTAAAGCTTTCGCACCATGCGGCGCACTCTGAGGCTGAATACATTGTTTTTTGTGGCGTGCATTTTATGGCAGAAGTATCAGATATTTTGTCGCGCCCAGAGCAAATAACGGTACTGCCCGATTTGGCAGCTGGTTGCTCAATGGCCGATATGGCAAACTTGTCGAATGTAGAACGTAGTTGGAAGGAATTAAACTCGGTGATTAATGCCGATGAACAAGTTACGCCAGTTACCTACATTAACTCAGCAGCCGATCTAAAGGCTTTTTGTGGGCGACACGACGGAATCGTTTGTACCTCGTCAAATGCCAAACAAGTGCTGGAATGGTGTTTTGATAAGCGGGAGAAAATCCTATTTTTCCCCGATGAACACTTAGGTAGAAATACAGGCTATCGGATGGATATACCGCTAGATGAAATGGTTGTGTGGGACTTTAATCAGCCGATGGGCGGCTTAACCAAAGAACAAATTCATAACGCAAAAATGATCCTTTGGAAAGGCTTTTGCTCAGTGCACCAAATGTTTCAGCCCAAGCAAATTGATGACTTTAAAAAGAAGCACCCCGGTGCCATCATCGTTGCACATCCAGAGGCAAGTTTTGAAGTTTGTGAAAAAGCCGATCACGTTGGTTCAACCGAAATGATCCTTAAAACCGTACGTGATGGTTTGCCGAATAGCACGTGGTTAATTGCCACTGAACTTAATTTAGTCAACCGACTAAAAGAAGAAGTTAAAGATCAAAATAAAGCGGTTTACTTTATGTCGCCTACCTTAAGCATGTGCTCAACCATGTTTAGAACCGATCCACAGCACCTAGCGTGGATACTCGAAAACCTAGCTGATGGTCATATAGTTAACCAAATTAAGGTTAATGAAGACGATAAACTGATGGCTAAA
>JAHRWG010000322.1 GCA_019090295.1 Cycloclasticus sp.
AGTTCGCTTACCATAACCGTTTTCAGTTAATGTTAAAACCGTTCCTGGTTGAGAAATAATCAATGAAATAATAGATTCATTCTCTTTCAAGCGCATGCCACGAACACCACCGGCAGTACGCCCCATTTTCCTAACATCCGACTCATTAAAGCTCGCAACTTTTCCAGAGCTTGCAAACAGCATAACGTCTTTTGAACCATCGGTTACAGCAACTCCAACCAAGGTATCGTTGTCACGCAAATCGATGGCGATTTTTCCGTTTGCTCGCGGTTTCTCAAATTCTTTAAGCAGGGTTTTTTTAACGGTTCCCGACTCTGTCGCCATGAAAATAAATTGGTCATCAATAAATTCACGAATGGGCAAAATAGCACTAATTCGCTCATCTGACTCAAGCGGAAGCAGGTTAACGATTGGTTTTCCACGTGCAACTCGACTAGCTACCGGCAGGTTAAACACACGCAACCAGTACACTTTCCCTTTACTTGAGAAACATAGGACTGTGTCGTGTGTATTAGCTATAAATAACTTCTCGATGTAATCTTCATTCTTTGTATTGGCTGCTGTTTTACCCTTACCACCACGGCGCTGGGCTGCATAGGCGGTTAAAGGCTGAGATTTAACGTACCCTTCATGCGATAGTGTCACCACCATATCTTCTTCGGTAATTAAATCTTCCGCTGTCAAATTAAGGAACTGGTCAAGAATTTCTGTTCGTCTATCTTCTTTATATTCTTCTAGAAGATGAACAAGCTCATCGCGAATAACGGACATTAGCCGTAATCGATCTGCCAAAATATCAAGATAATCATCAATATCAACCAGCAAATCTTTATATTCTTGAATAATTTTATCTTGCTCTAAACCTGTTAAACGGTGCAAACGTAATTCTAAAATAGCTTGCGCCTGAGCCGGTGACAAGTGATATCCGCTAGTCAGTAGACCATAAATGTCATCTAAGTTATCAGGGCGAGAACGATTAGAATCGGCTTTCGATAATAACTCCGACACCAAACCCGGTTGCCATGCTTGAGCCAACAAGCTCACTTTAGCCTCAGCAGGTGTTTTTGCCGCTTTAATTAACGCGATCATCTCATCAATATTAGACAACGCTACAGCCAAACCTTCTAGGTTATGTGCTCTTTCACGGGCTTTTCGTAAATTATACAGTGTGCGACGTGTTACCACCTCACGGCGATGATCAATGAATGCATCAAGGATCTGCTTGAGATTCAACAATCTAGGCCGCCCATCAATAAGCGCCACCATATTAATGCCGAATACATTTTGCAACTGTGTTTGCTGGTACAGGTTATTAATAATAACTTCTGGCACCTCACCACGCTTCAGCTCGATAACCATCCGCATACCATCTTTATCGGACTCATCCCGTAACCCAGAAATGCCGTCTAACTTGGCATCCTTAACTAAGTGCGCAATTTTTTCTAACAACCTTGCCTTATTCACTTGGTAAGGCAGCTCAGTCACAATAATTGATAATTTACTATTCGTTCCATCTTCACCTTCAACATGGTAACGCGCCCTTAAATAAATACGCCCGCGCCCAGTATGATAGGCTTCACGAATCCCGGCAGCACCATTAATGATACCCGCAGTTGGAAAGTCTGGCCCAGGCACACATTCCATTAAGTGATCAATCGTTGAGTCTGGTTTATCAATCAAACGCAGACAGGCATTTACTATATCCGCTAGATTATGCGGTGGGATATTAGTGGCCATTCCAACAGCAATTCCAGATGAGCCATTAATAAGCAGTAACGGAACACGGGCAGGAAAGACGGCCGGCTCTGACTCTGACTCATCGTAGTTAGCATTAAAATCAACTGTTTCTTTATCTATGTCGGCCAACATCTCATGCGATAGTTTAGCCATTCTAATTTCGGTGTACCGCATAGCAGCTGCAGAGTCACCGTCAACAGAACCAAAGTTCCCTTGCCCATCCACCAGCATGTGGCGCATGGAAAAAGGCTGAGCCATACGAACAATGGTGTCATAAACCGCTGTATCACCATGGGGATGATATTTACCAATAACATCACCCACAATACGTGCGGATTTCTTATAAGGTTTATTCCAATCGTTATTTAGCACATGCATGGCAAATAGAACTCGACGATGCACTGGCTTCAGCCCATCACGTACGTCTGGCAACGCCCGACCCACAATAACACTCATTGCGTAGTCTAAATAAGACTGTCGCATCTCATCCTCAATATTAACAGGGATCGTTTCTTTTACGAGCTCAGACATGTAGCAGTATCTCCTCAGACGCCAAATTATTCCAGAATATTATGTTTTCAAGCAATAAGAGGCTTATCTTAAGTGCTTAACAATTTTCACTAAAAACCATGAAAACAAGACCCAGATTATACCTTAAAATAGCGCCTATTTGACAGCTTTGTTTCAAGCCAACTTAAGCACTGAGGTCAGCTAAACGCTGACTATATATTACGCTCAAGAGCGCTTTGAATAATGAATGATAAAAAGCCACCCATGAATTGAGTCACTCTGACTGACTAAGGGTTATCCGCAGCTAAATACTGCGCTTTCAAGTACTCGCTTATCCAACCAGCTGATGCCTTGATGCTACACCCTCAACACCGCCACCAACCACTTTGTTTCGCCCAGTGTTTTTTGCCTCATACAGCGCTTTATCAGCACGTTCAATTAAGACTGCTTTATCGATTGGCTTTGATTGGCCAATCTCTTG
>JAHRWG010000323.1 GCA_019090295.1 Cycloclasticus sp.
CAGCGTGATGACACGATTGAAGCCATAGATCAGGCATGGGAAGACAAAGAGATACGCTTTGATGAACCTTTACAGTCTGATTCTAACGCTTCATGCACGGGTGGCTACTCACCTGATCAGTTACAAGAAGCACCTATTACATGGCATAACGAGGGGCAAAGCGCCTCTGTAAAACAGCCTTAAGGAGAATAAAATGTCTTATTTGAATGATATATTTTTTGGAATTTACCCCTACGTTGCTTTTCTAACCTTTGTACTGGGCAGCTGGATCCGTTTCGATAGGGAGCCATACACTTGGAAAGCAGGTTCAAGCCAAATGTTAAACTCAAAAGGTATGAGGCTTTGGAGTAATCTATTTCATGTGGGTATTATTATGGTTTTAATGGGTCACTTTGTTGGCTTACTCACACCAGAGTTTATTTATCATGTAGTCATTAGCACGGCTGATAAACAACTGCTTGCAATGGTGAGTGGTGGGATCTTTGGGCTCATTTGTTTAGTGGGTCTTGTTATGTTGCTTAAGCGTCGTTTAACAGATGATAGAGTTAGAGCTACCTCCAGCATGTCGGATATTCTTATCCTTGTTTTATTACTGGTTCAATTACTATTAGGTCTTACAACCATCGTCGTTTCTAGTCAGCACATGGATGGGTCAGTGATGGTTCTACTAGCTACTTGGGCGCAAAGCATCGTTACCTTGCAGTTTTCAGCGGCTGTCCAAGCTATTGAATCAGTAAACATTATTTACAAACTACATGTTTTCTTTGGCATAACCTTGTTTCTAGTCTTTCCTTTTACCCGTCTAGTTCACATTATTAGTGTCCCAGTTTGGTATTTGGGTCGGCGTTACCAAGTGGTTAGGCAGCGATAGAAAAACATCAACGGCTCAGCTAATTAGCTTTAGCTGAGCCTAATTAGCTGTTGATTGTTACAAAACTAGATAGGAAAAATAATGACGACTTGTTGTAATACAGCAACCCCAGAAAATGAAATGTCCCCGGCGATGCCTGAGATTAAAGTGAATGGGGTTGTCATTGATGAAACCTTATTAGCCCAAGAATTGCAGTATCACCAAGCTGCAAGCTTGAATCAGGCGATACAGCAGGCAGGACAGGCTCTAGTTATAAGGCAACTACTGCTGAATGAATTACCAGTTGACCCTACAGACGAAGAGTCTGAAATAGCCGCGTTAGTTGAAAAAAATAGTCACGCGAGTGAGCCTTCAGAAAATGATTGTCAGCGGTACTTCTCTCAAAATCAAGAACGCTTTAAGACAGAAACTTTGCTTGAAGCTGACCATATTTTGTTGGCAGCTGCGAAAGATGATATCGATGGTCGAGATGAAGCTAAAACAAAAGGTTACAGTATTATTGATCAGCTTCATTTGTCACCAGATAGCTTTGCGCTATTGGCAGAGCAATACTCCATTTGCCCCTCTAAAAAAACGGGTGGTTCATTAGGGCAAATTGGTAAGGGGCAGACAGTACCGGAATTTGAAAAGCAACTGACCCGTTTACCAGAAGGGTTAGCAAAAGACCCTATTGAAAGTCGTTATGGCTTTCATGTCGTTAGAATCAACCGGAAAATTGATGGAAAGCCATTGGAATATCAAATGGTTGCAGAAAAAATAAAGCACTACTTAACACAAAAAGCCTCACAACTTTCCATACAGGCCTATATACAATCGCTGGTTGAAAAATCAGAGATCATAGGGCTTAAGGTAGGGTTCAGTGATGAAAACATTGTTCTGTAGAGTTTGATAGTTGTATTAATATGAAAAAAGGAAAAGTAATGAAATTGAATAAACTCACAGCCGCCGTTGCTCTAGCAGCACCTTTGGTGGTAGCTGCTCCCCTTAGCCAAGCAGCAGACTCATTTTTGATTGCCCCAGACATGGGCACAATTAATTTTGATACACGTATTCGTTATGAAGATGTGAACGATGAGACCAGTAAGAAAGATGCTGATGCACTAACTGCGCGTATACGCTTAGGTTACCTGACACCCGAATTTTCAGGTTTTAAAGCATTTGCGGAAGTCGAGTCAACAACACCACTTGGAAGCCGTGATTACAATGAAGGGGCGACATTGAATGCCGGTGCAGATAGAAAAAAATACTCGCCAATTGCTGATCCAGATAATAGCGCTGAACTGAACCAAGCATGGGTGTCTTACTCAGGCTTTGATGACACGTTGATTAAATTTGGTCGCCAACGAGTGATTCTAGATAATGCACGGTTTGTTGGTAATGTTGGCTGGCGTCAGAATGAACAAACATACGATGCATTAACAGTCGTTAATACATCCATACAAGACACTCAAATAGTTTTGGGCTATGTTGACAATGTGCAAACAATCTTCGGAACACATTTTGAAGCAGATGTGCCACTCTTCAATGTTAAGTATTCAGGCTTACCATTTGGAGACCTAACGGCTTATGGTTACTTTATTGATGTTGATGGGTCTTTAACAACAGATCGTGACACACTTGGCTTACGCTTCAATGGCTCAACTAAGGTATCTGATGATTTGTCAGTGCTTTACACAGCTGAATACGCACAACAAGTGATTGACCGTGCAATACTGACAGATGAAGATGTGGACTACTACTTATTTGAAGCAGGTGTTACATTTTCAGGTATCACTGCAAAAATCTCACATGAGGTTCAAGAAGCTAATAATGGTGCCTCCTTTAAAACACCTTTAGGAACCAACCACAAATTTAATGGTTGGGCCGACCAGTTTTTAGAAACGCCTGCTGATGGTTTGGAAGACACTTTTTTAACACTCAGTACAAAAGTTTCAGGTGTTAAATTAATGGCTGTTTATCACGAGTTTAACGCAGAAGATAGCGGTGTTGATTATGGTAGTGAAATGGACTTTCTAGCGGTCAAAAAGTTCGGAAAAAACTACACAGTACTAGCTAAATACGCTTCTTATAGTCGTGGTGATTCATTTGCTGTGTCTGGTAGAGATGACACAGATAAGTTCTGGATTCAGGGCGAAGTATCATTCTAAGCATTTAGTTGATATTAAAAAGCCCAACCTTATTTAAGGTTGGGCTTTTTTTTGAGTGTTACTTTTGTTGTGAGCATTGCCAACCGACACTTAGTTTATATGGTCATTTAAGAGCCAAACTTTTAGAGTTGATGTGTTTTACATTGTTTGACGGATGCTATTGGCATAACCATGTGTAGAATGAAAAAACTTCATTTGGCCATGTGAGAAATAATATATAAATATGATTAGCAGTTTATAGTGGTTTAATGATCAAAGTAACATGGGTGGGCGTTCGTAGATCGGTTAAATTGAGACATATATTTTATCAAATACTAAAAACCCCCTAATAATTAATGAAATAATCAACTTTTTAGCCTAGGCTTAAGCTTGTGCTTTTTAGTGGCTAGGGTGGGGAATATCGTGAAAATAACTGAGCAAATGTCAGCGTCTATTGATGACCTAAGGCAGCAAATAAAGTTCTCTCCAGATACTGGGCATATATGGTTGGGTGAGCAGCGAATGTTGCTGATACACAGTGAAGCTATGGGCGCATTACGCCGTGAACTTATTGAAACCCTTGGTGTTGAAAGGGCTAGGGGCATCATTATGCGCACAGGCTACAGAGCAGGGATAGGAGACGCTAAGTTAGCAAGAAAGTGGCGCCCTGATGCAGATGAGCGTAACCAATTTATGGTTGGGCCACAACTGCATCAATTAGAGGGTTGCGTTCATGTCAGCACCCTTAAATTTGAAATGGATATTCCCAAGAAAAAGTTTTACATGGAGTTAAGTTGGGATAACTCGTATGAAAGTGAGGTTCACCAAAAAGCCTTTGGGGTGTCTGAGGACCCGGTTTGTTGGATGGAGATAGGTTATGCTAGTGGATATAGTTCTGAATTTACGGGGCAGCCGATCATTTTTGTTGAGCAAGCTTGTCGAGCATGTGATGACGAGCAATGCGTTATTATTGGTAAACCTCTCGATGAATGGGACAACGCCGAAGAACTTAAACAAGAATATGAGTCAAACAGTTTTGTTGACCAATTTCTTGATTTACGTGATGAGGTAGTACGCTTAAGGTCCTCACTTGATGAGCATAATAAGCAAGACGACGCTATCATAGGTGTCTCTAAATCGTTCAAAGAGTCTTATGAGCTATTAAATAAAGCCGCACAAGGCCCAGTGACTGTTCTATTGTTAGGTGAAACTGGGGTCGGTAAAGAGCTATTCGCTCGTTCATTGCATCGACGAAGCGGAAGGGCTGATAAGCCATTTATAGCGGTTAACTGTGCGGCCATACCCGATGACCTTCTTGAAGCTGAACTCTTTGGTGTTGAAAAAGGGGCTTACACAGGAGCGCACCAGTCTAGAGAAGGCCGTTTTGAACGCGCTAATGGTGGGACACTTTTTTTAGATGAAATCGGTGATTTATCTTATTCTGCCCAAGCAAAACTACTACGCGTCTTGCAAGAGGGTGAATTAGAACGGTTAGGTGGTAATAAGATTGTTCCTGTTGATGTGCGCATAGTAGCCGCAACTCATACCGACCTTTTGGAAAAAGTTGAAAAAAAACAGTTTAGGCAGGATTTATTCTATCGTTTAAATGTTTATCCTATCGTTGTTCCGCCGTTAAGGGAAAGGCAGAGCGACATTGCTTTATTGGCAGACAATTTTGTTAATCAATATAAGGTTAAGTACCATAAAGAGGTAAAAGGAATTACACAACACGCGATGGCTCGGCTTCTGACATACCAGTGGCCTGGTAATATTAGAGAGCTTGAAAACGTGATAGAAAGAGGAGTGTTGCTTTGTGAAAATGGCGGGCAGGTAGAGCTTCAACACCTTTTTGCCATGATGGATACTGACAAGACAGCTGAGCTAGGCTTAGGTAGTGATGGCCAACTAGAAGAGCTTAAAAAAGATAGTCATCATCAGTTTGTAGAGACGTTCTTTGATGAGCAGCATAACCTGTTTGATTTAGAAGAAGCCATTTTAAAAGAAGCCGTTAATCGATCTGAGGGCAACTTATCTGGAGCGGCAAGAATGTTAGGCATGACTCGCCCGCAGCTCGCTTATCGCATAGATAAGCTGGGTAAAGAGGTGTAGCTCGAGTGTTTTGTACTTATGGCTTAATGAGCATTTTAAGTGCGCCATCTGATTTGTTATAAAATGTTTTAAACGCTTCGTCAATATGGTCAAGGCTATAGTTATGCGTAAAGTACTCACAGGGATTAATAAGCCCGCTCTCCATTAAGCGAATGGCTTCGTGCATATAAGGTTGAACATTGGCAAAACCATTCATATGAAGGCTTATATTCCGAAAAAAAACATCGGCCAAAACTAGGTTGAACTCCTGGTCACAGAAGACACCAATCGCTGCAATGGTTCCACCAGGGCGAACAATATCCAGACACATTTGTAGTGTTTCAGGATACCCAACCACCTCAATTACTTTGTCAAAGCCATGGTAATGGGTTAAGGCCAGCGCCTCTTCCTTCCAGTTATCACCTGTGGAATTGATGGTTATAGCACCTTTTTTTTCGGCAACTGCTAGGCGGTAATCAAGTTTATCTATACAAACCACTTGCTCTGCAGATTTGCTTAAGGCTATGTCCATAGCCAATAAGCCGGTTGGCCCGCAGCCTATAATAGCAACATTCTCACCCGGTTGAATATCAGCAAGCTTGTTAGCAATAATGGCCGAAGGTAGGTTGCAAGACAATGTTAAAGCTGAAGGGTCGTCTATAGCATCAGGTACTTTAATAAGGTGTCCTTCTGCATAGGGTAAAACAAGTGCCTCCGTATGGGTGCCATTTAAGTTGCCAAAAGGGGTGCCAAAACCATAAACGGCTTTTTTTGTGGTGTCGCAATGAGCGGTTTGCCCTACCTCACACATATAGCATTCACCGCAGGAACAAGAATAGGCCATGGAAACACGGTCCCCTACTTTAAAGGCTGCGACCTCACTACCTATGTCACTGATACGCCCAATTAACTCATGACCGGTTTGAGAATACCCTTTATCCATAGAGGCATCCATCGCTCCTCGGTATATATGTAAGTCAGACCCGCAAATAGAAGTAGCGCTTACTTCAACGATGACTTGGTGTGGTTCATTAATGATAGGGCTGGTTTTTTCACCGCACCTGATGTCCCTAGGACCATAATAAATGGCTGTTTTCACATTCCTCTCCTAACGTTGATTATTTAATAAGGCGGTAAAAATAAATTTAACTGTATAAGTGGTTAAGCAAAAGGTGAGCCAGTTAAGGGGTGAAAAAAATGCTTTTAACCTTTTGGGCAGTTGAGTAATCAAGCAATGCAATATCTATTCTGCACAGAAAAAACCGGACAGGTAACGGCCCTCATCATGCTCCCTAATTGATGAGTGACGTTTAATTAAGAGTGTGAGCGAGTCAGAGATTTAAAAATAGAATCTAATCAACAGGCTATATATTTAGGCCCGTATAGTCGTGCATGCCCTTAAAGCTCTTTCTGACGGAATGTTTTTATCGTTTCATTAAATGCTAACCATTGAATTTTATCATTTGATGAACCTATGGGGATTAAAACAAGGGCGAAGCATTGGCAGTACCGTAGTGTTGTACTAACGCCATAAAGGGCTGCTTAACAAGTTAGAGAAGATTTTTTAAGCAATTAGCGTATCTGGTATGGAATATGCAATATTTTTAACTATGAGCGACTTGATGATAGATAAAAATAAGAACGGGCGTAAACCACTAGAAAATTACGTTCACATTACAGGCCTTAGGCTCAATGAAATTATTGAGTTTGACTTTGCTATTGGAGACCCATTGATGTATGTCGAATTAGCGTTACCTATTGGCCAGTTTCAAGGATTTTGCTCGAAAAATAATGTCATTTTTTTAAATACGGAACAGATTAAGGATGTTGAGTACGACCGTAAGAAATGGCGATATGGAGTGCCGGGTGCTGATGAGGATACGTAAGTCTTTATCGAGCTGTAATTTGCTTAGAGATTAGGAGAAATATAAGTATGTCAGATATTGGGAAACAAAGAATTAAGCCATTACGGACGAACTATGGCCACATTGAAAGAAGGATCGGTGACAAGCCAGCAACACGTTACCAAGAAGCGACCTATGATGTTCAAAGTGAAATAGGCTTTCATTATAAGCCGGTGTATGACTCTGGAAGAGACCTTTATGATGTAAATCTAACAAAAATTGTCATGAAAGACTGGTATTCATTTATGGATCCTAGGCAGTACTTCTATACACCTTATGTGACGGCCAGGTCCCTTCAGCAAGAAGTGATGGACAAAAATCACACGATGATTGATAAACAGAACTTAATGGCGACAGTGCCTGAAGAGTTAAAGCAGCAAGTGCGTAATGTGGTTATTCCACTTCGTCATGTGGAATATGCAGCCAATATGAATAATCAATACATTGCAGACAAGTGTTTTGGTGCAAGCATTGCTGGAGTCGCTGCTTACAATGGATTTGATCATATTGCTATGTCTCAGTACATCAGTAAATTGGCCCTGATGCTCGATGATAATGAAGAGTTGACTCTTCTTGCCGCTAAGGAAGCCTGGGTGAATGATGAACAATGGCAACCTCTTCGCCGCGTGGTTGAAGATATTTGGGTTATTGATGATTGGTTTGAAACAATGGTTGCTCAAAATATTGTACTGGATGGCCTATTAAACCCTTTAATTTTTGGTCGTTTTATTGCCGATATAACAGGTAAAGGTGGGTTGCCAATATCTATGTTAGTTAGTTTTATGGGTGACTGGTATACAGAAACAATTCGGTGGACAAACCAGTTAGTGAAAGTCACGGTAAAAGAATCCGATGCCAATAAAGACTTGTTATGTGGATGGGTTGAAAAGTGGTTGATACGGGTAGAAGAGGCACTGCAGCCACTCGCTCAAACAGCATTTGGACCAGAAGGCACTAAACATTTAGAGGACGTCAAGCAAGAGTTGCTTGATCGGCTGGCTAAACAAGGAATGAAAATTTAAGGGGGCAGTATGGCTGAGGGTAAAACATTTATTATATTTCAAGATAATATGGATGCACGTCCTTTTATTGATGCGGTAGAGGCTGATAATCCAGAGGCAACCATGCAACA
>JAHRWG010000324.1 GCA_019090295.1 Cycloclasticus sp.
ACAAGATGCCGATAATACCGACATAGCCCTTAAGGATATTATTCAACACCTCAAAGACACCATCTAAAAATAAAGCGCACTGTCTTAGCGATAGTGCGCTTAACATCGGCAATAACGCTGAACGTACGGACAGCGCTTTTACCACCCTTACATAAAGACGGTCTACCTGGCTGAGTTAGTCGACTCTGCTATACCGCCTGCTTCAACTAGCAGCGCTTCCACAATTGTAATACATAGACCACAATTTTTATTAATGCCCGTTTTATCCCGAACACTATCCAGTGTCATTAATTCCTGTTCATCGACCAGTGTTAAAAACTGTTTTTTTGTGGTGCCTTTACAGCTACAAATAATGTCACCATCGCTAAATGAATACATTTGGCGTTAGTGCTCATGCCCACAATTGGCGTGTGGTTCAGCTTGGTAGGGTGTTTTACGACGCGGCGTATGCATTCGGTACTGTACGAAGTCATCTAGATTATTGCACTGCATAAATGGGTTGCCAGTGACTTGCTCAGCTAAGGTTGATGTTTTCTTAACCGCATAATTATGACCCGGTAAAATATTGGTCGTTGCTGGCAGATCGGTGCGAATTTTATTCAATGTTTTATACATTTGCTCAGGGTCACCACCGGTAAAGTCACAACGCCCACAGCCGAATACAAACATCGTATCACCGGTTAGCAAATCGTCACCAATTGAGTAACAGGCTGAACCAGGCGTATGCCCAGGCGTATGCAGAACGTTAATACGGCTATCGCCCAGCATAATTTCATCACCACCATGATGAATACTTGGTGAGGCCGGGTGCTCGCCCCAAAAGTCAGCTTCTTCTTTCAATAAGTGCAACTGTGCATCATAGGTGTCTAACACATCCGAAATACCATTAATGTGGTCATGGTGACTGTGCGTAAGCAAGATATCGGTAATGATAACGCCTTTTTTTTCTGCTAAGGCTATCACCTTTGGGACGTCCCATGCAGGGTCTACAATTGCAGCTCGATTCGTTGCGTGGTCATGAATTAGGTAAATAAAGTTTTCAGCTGGCCCTAGCTCCAACGCATCAATACTGTAGTTTTTTTCGCTCATACATTTCTCCTATAGTTCACGGGTGGCACTAAATGTTATCTCGGGCCAACGTTCTTCTGTTAGTGATAAGTTTACACGGCTGGTGGCTAAATAAACCAGATAACCACTACCATCTTCTGCCAAATTAGCATGTGCTTTTTTTCTAAACTCTTCAAGCTTCTGAGCGTTACTAGACGTTACCCAACGCGCTGTCGTAATGGCTGCATTATCGTAGACACATTCCACATTATATTCTGTCTTTAAACGCTGCGCGGTGACTTCAAACTGTAGAACCCCCACTGCGCCAAGAATCAGTTCATTGTTTCTTAATGGTTTAAATAGCTGCGTCGCGCCTTCTTCTGTTAGTTGTTTCAAACCTTTTTGTAGCGCCTTCATTCGAAGCGGGTCTTTCAAAATAGCACGCCTAAATAGCTCGGGTGCAAAATAAGGGATCCCTCCGAATTTTAATTTCTCACCAGAAGTAAACGTATCCCCTACTTGAATTGTTCCGTGGTTATGTAAGCCAATAATATCTCCCGCAAAGGCATGCACGACGCTCTTACGGCTATCAGCTTGAAAGGTAATCGCATTACCCACTTGAATGTTTTTTGCAATTCGCACATGGTTCATTTTCATGCCTTGCGAGTACTCACCTGAACAAATACGCATAAATGCAATTCTGTCTCGATGGGCTGGATCCATATTGGCCTGCACTTTAAATACAAACCCCGAAAAGCTCGCCTCATTTGGATTAACTTCCCTTTCTACGGTTATACGCGGCTGCGGTGGTGGCGCGTACTCTGCAAAAGCATCCAGTAACTCACCAACTCCAAAGTTATTCACCGCTGATCCGAAAAAAACGGGTGTCTGCTTACCCGCTAGATATGCTTCTAGGTTAAAAGGCGTACTGGCTTCCTTCACCAACTCTAGCTCTTCAAAAAAATCTTCTGACTCATTGCTTAACAAGGCACGCAATTTAGGGTTATCTAAGCCTTTAAATACTTCCCCCGTTGCAATTTTTCCGCCATGTGTTGGGCTAAAAACATGAACCTCATCTTTGTAGATGTGATAAACCCCTTTAAAGCCTTTACCCATACCAATAGGCCATGTCATGGGTGCGCATTCAATGCCAAGCACAGACTCCACTTCATCAATAAGCTCTAGTGGGTCACGTCCTTCCCGATCAAGTTTATTAATAAACGTAATAATAGGCGTATCGCGTAGGCGACAAACTTCCATTAGCTTAATCGTTCGAGCTTCAACACCTTTCGCACAATCAATGACCATCAATGCTGAATCGACCGCGGTTAACGTTCGATAAGTATCTTCCGAGAAATCCTCATGGCCTGGTGTGTCTAGCAGGTTTAACAGTTTGTTATTATGCTCAAACTGCATAACCGAGGTGGTAATAGAAATACCCCGATCTTTTTCCATTTCCATCCAATCCGATGTTGCATGACGTGTTGCTTTACGGCCTTTTACTGATCCGGCTACTTGTATAGCACCCCCAAACAACAGTAACTTTTCAGTCAGCGTTGTTTTACCT
>JAHRWG010000325.1 GCA_019090295.1 Cycloclasticus sp.
ATTAGCCAGTTGAAACGGCTGTCTCAACGCCTCTAGGGTTTTACTTCCAACTATTTCTGCTTGTTTTAAGGCTAGTTGCTCTTCATCTTTTAAATTCTCCAACAGCAGAACAAACTCATCACCCCCAAAACGTGCCACCGTATCACCTTCACGAATACAGGCGGCTAGTCTTTGCCCTACTTGTTGAAGAAGCATATCACCTTGCGCATGACCTAACGCATCATTGATGGACTTAAAGTTATCAAGGTCGATAAATAAGATAGCCCCCCTTTTTCCTGTGCGCATATTTGAGGTTACCGCATGTTGAAGGCGATTTTCCATTGTCATACGGTTTGCCAAACCTGTTAGCCCATCTTGAAAGGCCAACTGATTCATCTGCTCTTCTAAACGTTTACGAATAATTGCAATACCCACCAGTTGGGCGACTTGCTCAAGATGAGCAACGTCATCATTGCTTAGTATGTTGGGTGTTTTAAAATACAGTGTTAATGCAGCAATAACCGTACTCGTTGGTGAAAAAACTGGCTGCGACCAGCAGCCGGTCAAATCTAATTCTTTTGCATCCTCTTGGTAATTAACCCAGCCTTTATCATTCTGCAAGTCATTCGTTAAAACGGCTTCCTTCGCATAAATAGCTGCGCCGGTTGTGCCAACATAAGGGCCCACCTCAACACCTACAATGGTTTGCTGGTAAGACTCAGGCAAACTAGGTGCTACGCAGTCGCTAAGGTAAGAGCCTTTTTCATCTAGCAACAGAATGCTACAAAATACACTTGGGTAATTTATTTCTACACCCTTTGCTAGCACCTCAAGAGTGTCTTTCAAGGATTTGTCGCTAGAAATATACGTTAAAGCCTTTCGGCAAAGCTTTTCATGTTGACTTATTTTTTGTCGAGCTGTCACGTCCCGTATATTAATTTGAACGACTGGCTCGCCATTCAACACCATGCCTATCAGTAAAATATCCGCATAAAAAACGGTATGACCGTCACCTCGCTCAAACACCCAGTCAACACGATGGTTTCCATTCTCCAGTGCTTCTTGTATGTGCGCCTTCACTAATGCTTTAGAGGTCTTTCCGCAAGGCTGTTTAAGGGGGGAAACATCGACAGGCTTTAACTTAATTAACTCTTCTCGGCTACTGAGCCCACACATAGTCACTGCAGCAGGGTTACAATCTATAAAACCAGACTGCCCTAGTATCATCCATCCGTCTAAGCTGGCCTCATGAAAAGCGCGTAGCTGCTTATTAGATTGTTCTATACTGCTACTAGCTCGTGGACTATCAACCGCTTTCTTAAGAAGGCCAAGCGTTATTTTTTTATTCGTAAACTGATGATGACTTAACTGCACATCAATATTAATAGTTTCCCCATGCCTGAGGTAAAACTGCCACACCCCTTGCCCCGAGGTAATGTCATTACTCGGCTCAGTGCTGCCTTTTGACTGATTATCTGAATGGTCGTGGTGTTTTGATGTAAACGCATATGGCTGGCAGTTAACGAGCTCTTCCTTGCTCATAATGCCTAGTAACGTTAATGCGGCAGAATTACAATCTGTGTAGCAACCATTCTCAACTAGCATAGCAGGTTCCATGCTGCCAAACTTTTGATAAAAAGATTCTTCTCCCTTGCTCGCCATTCTTTATTACATCCTTGTTATATAAAGTAATTACTCGTTAAGTCTAACATGTAAAAAGGGTTAGTTTTCAAGCTACTCAATGTTTATTTTAAAAGACCATTCCGAGCGTTGACCTTGTCCGCATAATAGTTTAGCTTTAGCTAATATATGAAATTTTAAAATAATAAAAGAGGCCTGCCATGAAGACAAAAAAACAACTACATTTTGGCGCTTTTATGCGCCCAACGAGCATTCATAGCTGCAGTTGGCGCTACCCAGGTGCATTTTCAGATGCTAACTTTAACTTTAAACACCACATTCGTTTTGCACAAACCTTAGAAAAGGGTTTTTTTGATGCCATCTTCATGGCGGATCATGTCTCATTGTTAAATATGCCTGAGGAGGCTTTAAAACGTAGCGCAACGGTTGTGTCGCTTGAACCACTCACATTATTACCCGCTCTTGCAGCCGTCACGGAGCATATTGGTCTAATTGCTACTGCATCAACAACCTATAACGAGCCTTACCACATTGCTCGTAAGTTTGCCTCATTGGATCATATCAGTGAGGGCCGTGCTGGCTGGAATGTCGTGACCTCTGCTAACCCGCTTGAGGCCCTTAATTTTGGCTTAGAAGAAGCTGTTGAGCATGATACGCGCTATAGACGCGGCAGAGAATGCTATGAAGTAGTCACCAAGTTATGGGATAGCTGGGAGGACGATGCCATTATTCAAGACACCGAGAGTGGAATATTTGCAGACCTTAATAAGTTACACCCTCCGCAGCATAAAGGTGAGTTTTACTCTGTCGAGGGTGCACTTAATGTTGCTCGCCCCGTTCAAGGTTGGCCCCTTATTGTTCAAGCAGGTGCATCGGAAGCTGGCTGTCTCTTATACACATCTGACGCTGCCGACG
>JAHRWG010000326.1 GCA_019090295.1 Cycloclasticus sp.
AGCAGCTAAACATGGGGCAAAATGCGCGGTTATTGAACAAGCCCGTTTAGGTGGAACCTGTGTGAATGTTGGTTGCGTCCCTAAAAAAGTTATGTGGTTTGCGGCCGCAACAGCCGACACCTTAAACGCAGCCAGCAACTACGGTTTTGATGTAACGGTCAATGCCTTTGACTGGCCCACATTAAAAAACCGCCGTGATGCTTATATCAAAAGATTAAACGGTATTTATTCTAGCAACTTAACTAATAACCAAGTTGAACACATTGAAGGCACTGCACGCTTTATAGATAAAAATACCATCGACGTTAATGGCCAGCAGTACACCGCTGACCGCTTCCTGATTGCAACTGGCGGAAAACCATCGGTTCCCGATATTCCAGGTGCTCAATATGGAATAACATCAGATGGCTTTTTTGAACTGAGCAAACAACCCAAAAAAGTAATCATCGTAGGGGCTGGCTTTATTGCTGTTGAACTAGCCGGTGTTTTTCAGGCACTCGGCACAGACGTTACCCTCGTTATTCGTGGTAAACAGGTCTTGCGGCAGTTTGACGACATGCTGGGGTGTGAATTAATGCAAGCAATGCAACACCAAGGCATTCAACTAGAAACCGAAACAAGCCTCACTTCAGTCACAAAAAATAAAACTGGCCAGCTCATTATTAAGGCCTCTGATCGTACCATTACTGGTGAATACGATGAGCTTATCTGGGCTATTGGCCGACAACCTAACACAGATGGTTTAGAGGTTGAAAAAGCTGGCGTTAAGTTGGATTCAAAAGGCTTTATCAAAGCGGATGAATGGCAGCAAACATCTCAAGATAATATTTTTTCAGTCGGTGATGTCACGGGTGCTGCTGCCCTAACACCCGTTGCTATTGCAGCATCAAGACGCCTGAGCGATCGTTTATTTAACCAACAAACCAATAGCAAACTTAATTACGACCTTATTCCAAGTGTTATCTTTTCTCACCCTGCCATTGGCACCGTTGGCCTAACTGAACAGCAAGCCAAAAAACAATTTCCCAATCAAGTAAAGGTTTATAGCTCAAGCTTTAACCCCATGTCACAAGCTTTATCTGAAACCAAACAGAAAACCCATATGAAGTTAGTGACCGTTGGCGCAGATGAAAAAATAGTCGGCTGCCATTTATTTGGGGAAAGTGCAGATGAAATACTGCAAGGGTTTGCCGTGGCCATAAAAATGGGTGCTATCAAAGCAGACTTCGATGACACCATCGCCATTCACCCTACCAATGGCGAAGAACTAGTCACCATGACTTGATAGGCTAGGCCTCGCTAATACTCACCATTATTAGCTAGAACACCGCCTTTATTTAAATAAGGTGGCGTTCTAGCGTTACTCACATCATCTTCATGGTAGGTGCCATCTTCGCCTAGATGTGTGAGCAGTAACAACTCAAAAGAAAATAATTCATTACCTAAATAATCTTCCTTAACAGACCTGCTGCCATGCATTAGGATCAGGATCTTAAGTCGTTTTTATTTACATTAATTAGGCCATGATTAGCAAACTAACTGCTTCACAACATACTTACTTTAACCTAAGCCATAAAGCCGGCAATCATTTTACCTGCTATCGGAATAATTAATTTATGCCGTGCTTTTTTAATTCACCAACTATTTTCGGTTCTATTCAAGGCAGTTATTGAATAATAACCAAGCCTTTTATACGACTTATTAAGCACTTATGTAAGCATTAATCGCCTTATGCGCATGCCCTGCCTTAGACATTTCCATATGGATACTGTCTCGCTGGCTATGGGAATACTGCATAAGGATTTTATTTTTTGCTAACATAAATTCAATACCCTCCGCTAGCATAGTGGCTGGAACATTAGGTTTAGACCTAAATAACGATTTAACCGCCAAACCTCGAGTTTGTTCCAATTCAACAAGGCTATCCCACTCACCATTTTCCGCTAAATTAATCAGCTTTTTAGTATCGCTAATAATTGCATTTAACTGTTGGATGTCCGTTAACACAACGTCAGTTAACGTTGTGCTGCATTAGGATCAATCGCATCCCAACCCATTTTAATTTGGCTTAGCAATTTACCTGCTTCATCCAATAAAGCCACATCATTTTTAATGTTAGCTTTCAATAGCACATGGTTAATGTATTCATACAAAGCATCTAAATTTTTAGAAATTTCGCCGCCTTGATTAAAATCCAAGCTTGACCTTAATCCTTCAACAATTGAAATAGCACTGCCAATTTGCTCACCTTTTTTTGCAATGTTCTTTTGCTTTAACGATGCCTTAGCCGATAATATTCTGGTTAACGCGCCATCTAGGAGCATTTGAATCAATTTATGAGGTGATGCATCCATCACGCCACTGTGTGCGCTCGTTTGTTGATATTCTTTTAATGCCAGTGCACCGTTCATATAAATCTCCATTCATTAATAAATGAGTCGTTCTTATTTTGGTTCATAAGCACCAGGTAAATTAGCCAACTGCTGTGTTAAAAAGTTACTTTGGTTTTGCAATGAACTAACAATTTGATCCATTGCAGAAAACTGTTTTAGCAATCGCGCTTCAACCGTCACCAGACGTCTATTGAGCGCTTCCCTTTGATCCGTTATTTGATCAATACTGGTCTGTAAACCATCCGTTCGGGATTTAATGGTACCTCTTGAACCAATATAGCTTTCCACCACCGTATCCAACTTATTAGACAGACCATTTGTTGATGCGAAAAGCTTACCGACTTGATCAAAATTCGAATCAAGCGCATCATTAAGTTTGTCAGAATCTATTGAAAGTTTCCCTTCATCATCTGTTGTAATGCCTAGTTCAGCCAATGTACTGAATGCACCATTTAACCCTGAAATAGACGATGTTATTTCCTGACGAATCGAACTCTGCACCCCTCTTAATACCGCATCGCCTAACAAAATACCGGCAACCTCAGTTGAAGAATCATAAGACGAAAGTGCATTAAAGGTACTGATCAAGCCATTATAATTTTCTACAAATATGCTTATCTTTAGCTCAACAACGTCTTTATCTTGGCCAATGGTTAACGTTTCACCCGCGCCCACTGTATTCGCTGTAATTGATATTCCATCAACCACGTCGGCATAGGTATTATTTGTACTACTAACTAACTGCCCATCCACTTTAATCTGGCCATCCAACGCCACCGCCGGTTCAGTCAGTTGGGCATTAACCAACCTCGACAATCCTGAATCGTCAGCATTAAACGTATCATCATCAACAGCCGTAATAGTAATTGCGTTGTCTAAGCCCGTTTTATCTGCTGTAAAAACCAGCTTTTGCTCCGTTCCACCCACGCCATCATCTACTTTAATAATGGCAGCCTTTAAACCCGTATTATCTGTCGCTGCATTAATTGCATCACGTACATCGGTTAAGGTATCGGTTGCATCCACTGTAATTGAAAAAGAATTAGCACCTTGCGTTAACGTCAACGTACCCGCCCCAACAGCATCTGCACCATCGAACCCTGCGGTCGTTATCAGCTTGTTTGCTTGTGCAAGCTGAACCACCTCAATTCCATATTGTGAAACATCGGCTGTTTCATCGGCTGTTGCCGTAAATATATCCGAGTCACTCGATTCAGCTGAGCGTACTTGGAAATCTTTTTCATCTTGCAAACTTTGCACTGCCGATTGAAAAATAGATAACGCTGCTTTTAATGACCCATAAGCCGACACATCGGCTAAATATTCAGCTTCTTTACTATTCAACCTATTGCCAGTTGCCGCGCCTTCAGCAGCCACTAATTGAGTGACCAGTGAATTAATATCGACCCCTGACCCAATACCTGGTGATGAAATTGACATATTTAATTCCTAATTTACACGTATCAAATAGACAGCATGCAAAAGTCAGGCCTCCTAAGCTTTCCCATTAACTAATAAACCAATACCCTGTTCTTCAGGTACTGCCAATGTTTCCGAAATGTGTGCAGAAATTGCTAATAGTTCCTCTGAAGGGAACTGGCGAATTTCTTCACCTGTTTCTTTATCTGTAATGGTGATCACAGAACGTCCTGTTTCTTCATGCAGCGAAAACTGAATACCCCGTTGAATATTTTGAACAAAGTCGTTCAACTTACTCACCGCGTCTTTAAGCCCCGAATCTGCTTTATTAGACATAGATAAATCACTTAAACTTTGCGATGGCGGCAAGACATTGCCGGATACTTCAGTACCTAACTTAGCCTTAGTCACAGTAAGATCTGCAGGCGCTATGGCAACAGAAGGTACTTTAGGCGAAACCGCCTTAGCCACTGACTGTAAATTTACCGTTTCCATAAATGCTCCTTCTAATTAGGGTTAAACCGGTCTTACCCCTTGATAAGACCGGCCCCAAAACCTAATGTGTTACTGAAGTAGTGCCAACACACCCTGTGGCAAAGAGTTCGCTTGCGACAGCATTGAAGTACCGGCTTGTTGAAGAATTTGAGCCCTTGTCAACGCAGCTGTTTCTTCAGCGAAATCAGTATCACGAATACGACTACGTGACGCTGCCAAGTTTTCAGATGTGGTTTGAATGCTTGATACCACTGAATCAAAACGATTCTGTGCCGCACCTAATTCAGCCCGACCACTATTAACCTGACTCAATGCAGAGTCAACAGTTGATAAAGCGGCTGTAGCACCAGCAGCTGTAGAAATATCGAGAGCGGCAACAGACGTAAAGGAACTGTTATTTGCGCCTGCACTTGCAAACACAGTTGCATCAGCACCGGCTGTTGTAATAGCGCCTTGTGTACTCACTAATTCAATTGTACCCGTTTTAATAGAGTCAACCGTTCCGCCTTCTGTTAGTGTACTACCGCCAAAACTAACCGTTTCATTGGAAACACCTGTAACTGCAAAGCCATCAATAGCAATGTTGCCACCATCTGTTGTAGACAGCGTAATCCCAGCATTTGAAGAACTGTCTGTAAACGTGGCAGTTATGCCTGTCGTTCCCGTCACACCATTAATGGCATTAACCAATTCACTTAAGTCATTTTGATCAGTAACAACTGCCGAGATTGCTCCAGTTCCATCACCAATTAAATCAAAAGTAACCGTTCCAGGTCCACTTAAACTACTTATTGTTGTGCTATTGGAAGCAGTCGCCGTCACTCCAAGTGAACCAGCCGCTGCATTAATCGCTGTCGCAATATCATCCGCACCAGAGCTAATAGCATAAGATATTGGGCTTGTAGTCCCCGCATCAGTCTTAATTGTTAGGTCTGTCTCAGCTGCTATCCCATTCACTGTTGCAGATGCAACCACATCCCCCGTAACCGTACCATCAGCGACTAAAGTATGACTACCTAATTGAGACGTTCTTGCATCAACAATAGAAGCAATTGCTACGGTTTCGCCTGCATTAGCGCCAACTTGGAAGTTTTGAGCTGTAAATGAGCCATCAAGAAGATTCACGCTGTTGAATGAAGACTGTTCTGCCACACGGTTAATTTCGGAGGTTAACTGAGATACTTCAGCTTGCAGCGCAGCACGATCAGATGCACTGTTAGTGGCATTGGCTGATTGTACAGACAATTCACGAATACGCTGTAAGTTGTTACCAATAGCGGCTAAGTCACCCTCGGCAGTTTGTGCTAAAGAGATACCATCGTTAGCATTACGTTGCGCTTGGTTTAAACCATTAATTTGAGCGGTGAAACGCTCTGAAATACCAAGGCCGGCCGCATCGTCTTTCGCGCTGTTAATACGTAAACCAGATGAAAGTCTTTCTAACGATGTATTCAAAGCACCTTGAGAGGTATTCAGATTTCTTTGAGCCGTTAAAGACGGGACGTTAGTGTTAATAAACTGAGGCATTTTATTGCTCCTTTGTAAGCGTGTACTTACATTGCTTCTAAATTTGACGGATATATCTTTTAATTATTGCCAGACATTCACCGTCTCCAACTACCTTATCGGCTTAACGCTTGGAACCTTTAGTGTTATTTTCATTTGTTTATAACAAGACCTAAGCGGTGCTTTGTAGATACCGTGCTCAAGGCCAAGTTTTTTATGTTCTCAACTAAAGTTTACTAGAGTCCAGTCACCTCCTGATTGGTACACTGACCATACACTGATTTAGTACTTCCTCATGACTGCGATGATGACTTGGATTTTCTTTTTGCCTCTGCTTACTAAAGCCTATTTAAATGTTTCGGCACTTCCATCAAGTCGAACAGCTTGCATAAACAGTGCTGCACGCAAATATACATTCCGGCCTTACTGATTCGAAAGGCGCCATTAACGCTGGCGCCTGACTATGATAATTTCACATCGAGTTCCGCAAAGCGGCTAACCTGCTTTGCTTTCACCTCTTTAGGCAATATTGCAAACTCAGCAGGGATAGAAGTCGCAGCTGTTTGATCGATTCCTTTTCCGACACCATGCTTTCAAACTGCCGACTACACGATTCATCTTGGTGAGTTATGTCTAACACAGCATCGGTTAATAATGAGATACGTTGTTCATAATGCTTAATACGCTTAACCATACCTGGAATCAAAATACCGAGGGTTGTTTGTTGGAATTGAAAGACGTGTAAACGCTTTTTAGATTTTGCTTTAGCATCAATTCCGCAAACCGTTTAAGGCTAGCATGGTTGATGAGCACTACAATTTCAGAGATTTAAAAAGCCCATGTCCATTATTAAACAAGGCACTGGCGCACCTATTGCCATACTTAAGTGTAATTAACCATTTTTTCATACTGTTCGTGCCAAAGCATATGAAGAACTGATGGATAAACTTGAGGATATTGAACTGGCAAAGCTCGTCAACAACCGCTTAGACCAAGCCGCCACTAAAGTCGGTATCAATGACTGTTAGCCTTGAGTTTTAGACCACAAAAAAAGAATAGGACCATATTTATAAAGCGGCCATAAAACGAATTCAATCTCTTGTTTGTCTGGCAGACATTTTTAATGCCTAATGCAATTTCCCCACAACCATATTTTATACTTTAGCGGTGTTTGTTGGGTTTCCTACACCTGCCCACTCTGTGGTTGCGCACCGTATATGGTTATCTTACAACCCTGGAATTCTTTATAAATGATTAAACAGGGACAAGCCCTGTACTTTTACAAAGGCTTGCTGCGCGGCTTGTAAGGACACTAATTGCAAGTTAAAGCGGCTGATGGCCTCGGCGATATCTAGGTCTTCTATTTGTGATTTGGTTGAGTGGACATTTAAAATAAAACTCGCATTTGCATCTTTTTGGCTGTCTAATACATTTAACCGTGCTCCCACTTGTGACCGCACATCTAGAATACGGCCTAATGCAGTATCTAGCTGATCGAGGTGATCATATAGGGGAATAGAAATAGCTTGAGTAACGGTAATATCGCCTGCAGTACCATCGGTAAAGCTTAAGGTGTCTTCACCTTCGGTCGTTGAGGTGAGTAATAATTGATTGCTAGCTCCACCAGCAGTCACGGTGCTTCCTGTGTTTATAGCTGCTCTTAGTTTCGTCACGGCATCATCTAGCGTGCCAGTTGAGTCAATATCAACATTCGTGCCCGCTACCCCATCACCTGCGGTATCAAATTCATAAATAATCCCATTAACGGTCAACGTCTCTCCATCTGCCGGCACGGCTGAGAACGTTAATAATGCCTCTTCTGCCGCGGGTCTATCAGTGCTCAAGTCATAGGCCAAGTCATAAACGGTGGCAAATATGCTTTCTGCTTGTCCATCTTTATTCTTTAGGTCAAAAAATATTTCAGCGCCTGAGTTGCCGTCGGTAATGGTTCTATTTTCTCCAATATTCAAGTAGCGTTCACCTTGGTCACCATTAAAGGCAAATACACCTGTTTGCGAGCTGCCGCTAAACGGTTCTGTTTGTGACTTAAACCCTGCGTATAAATAGTCACCATTACCATCACGGCTATTGGCTAAGGAGACCAGCTCATCCACCCGTGCAAATATTTCGATGGCAATGGATTCTTTATCACTCGCCGAATTAGTATCATTAAAACCTTGCACAGCAAGTTCACGTACGCGTTGTAAACTATTGGTAACGCTTTGTAAGGTGCTATCTGATAGCGATAAACGACTTTCTGCAAAATCAATATTGCTTTGGAATTTATTTAAGCGGCTCAGCGATTCACCCAAATCTAATAAACGTACTGAGCCTGCTGGGTCATCCGAGGGCGCCAAAATCCGTTTACCCGATGAAATTTGTAATTGGGTATTATTCACTTCGTTTTGCTGCAACAAAATACTGTTAATACCTAGTTGTTGCGCCAAACTGGTTGATAGTCTATTGATCATTATCTGAATGCTCCTAGTAAGGTATCAAAAATTGACCTCGAGGTGAGTATCACCTGACTGGCGGCCTGATAGGCTTGTTGAAAGCGTAACAAGTTGGCGGCTTCTTCATCTAAATTAACCCCACTAACACTGTCTCTTGAGGCGATGCTTTGGTTTAACAAACCACGTTGAGCATTGCCATTAGCTTGTGCCGCTTGGGTTCGCCTGCCCACATCGGCAACAATAGAACCATATGTGTCTTTAAACGATGATGTTCCCCCATTCAAGGTGAGTTTTGTCTGTAAGTCACCTAATAGGTTTGCATTTCGGTTATCCCCCACGCCTCCGGCATTAGTGGCTAATACAATCGTATCACCCATCGATGGGTTGCCTGTTAATGTGAAATTAATCGTGCCATAGTTGGGTGCTGCGAGGGTGTAATTATCTCCCCCAACATTGGTTGGTACTACACTACCCACAAGGTCTGACCCTGTGGCTACATAGTTAGTTCCATTAAAACTTAGGGTGATATTGGAGGTTGGCAAGGTCGACGTTTCCAAATTACTGACGGATATATTCGCTATATCTCCACTACCTGTATTGGCTGGGGTAACGTTACTGACCAAGGGTCCGGCGGCAGCAATTTCCCGAGGATCGGTAATCGCTAGGCTTATTTCCCCAGCGGTATCACGCGTTGGCCGGATGCGATAACTTTCGCCATTGCTTAAGGTGCTAACATCAAATATTAAACCGTCCACGGTAACTGAGCCTGAGCCTGGGAAGGCTGCAGGGCCTGTGACTGTGTTATCCGATAAGCGCGTTATTGTATAGTTACCGCCAGTGGTGGTTAAACTGTAATCACTGGTCGTCAGATCCGTGGCACTGGCATAGGTCACGCCTAATGAACTGCCACTTAAATTGACAACATTGACTGACGGGGCACTAAAGAAATCAAGCCCTTGCGCTCCGTTCAAATCTAAGCCACCTTTGTGCTGCTCATTCACTGTCAACGACATGGCCACCGCTATTTGCCCCAAAGTGCCTATCGCAGGGTCCAAAACCTCGTCCCGAAAACGAAGAATCCCTCCCATTTCGCCACCATTCATAAATTGAGTAACCGTTAAATCACCGTTAGGCTGCTCCAAGACGACATCCATAGCACTGGCATCAAACCCTTGTGCTTGCAGACCTAACGTATTGACATTCGTATTTAACACTAAGGCTTGACCACTGCCAATAAAGACATTCATTGCACCATTGTCTTGTACATTGGTGCTTACACTCACTTTTTCGGATAGTTGATCGACTAATAAATCACGCTGATCCAATAAATCATTGGGTAAATTGCCACCACCTACGCCTGTCGCCGTTATAATTTTTTCATTGAGGCTCGCAATATTTTTTGCCAATTCATTAATATCCAGCACAGTGTCATTCAAACTACCATTAACCTGTGCGGTCACATCATCAAACAAACGGTCTAAAGTGCCAAACCTATTCTCTATCACCTCTCCCTCGGTTAATAAAGCCTGCCTTGCAGGTACTGATGTTGGGTCATCTACCACGGTTTGCAGCGCTGTAAAAAAGCTTTCTAAGGCACCACTTAAACCCACATTTTCATCGGCTAATGCACCGTCGACTCGGGTAGATAAATCATAATAGGTATCCAGTTCGGCGGTGGCCGAGGAACTACTCCGAAATTGATCTGCAATAAAGTTATCGTATGCACGAGTGACCGTGCTGGTCTGCACCCCCGCACCCACATAACCGGCACTCGTTAGTTGCGCTGGGCGTGAGTCAATTTCAACCGACTGACGACTGTAGCCTGTGGTATCTACATTGGCGATGTTATGCCCCGTGGTGTCTAAAGCATTACGGTAGGTCGATAAGGCCGATAAGCCTGTTAATAATAAGTCACCAGCCATATTTTTTACCTTCTGATGTTTGCATGTTCATAACCGTATCCATGTCATTGTTATCGGCTTAAAGCGCCAAAGCTGAAGTTTGTATGACGTTGTTTGCCGTTAAAGAACTTAATTGTTCTTGCCCTAGTATCGATAATATTTTGTCTGCGTACGCGGGATCAGTAGCATAGCCCGCTTTTTGAAGCTCTGTTACAAACCCTTCATTTGAACCTGCCATGTCTAGCACTTGTTGGTACCGAGGGTTTTGCTGAAGGAATTCCACG
>JAHRWG010000327.1 GCA_019090295.1 Cycloclasticus sp.
GCGTTACGAGCAAAACCTCAGAACGCATAAAGATTTGCGGCATCATTTCAGGTGAAAATCGCCCTGCCAAGACTAGATTATCTAGTTTTCTATTTACTTTTTGCTCTAATAACCAAGCAGACAAAGAACCACTACCAACTAAAACAATACGTAAATTAGGAAAATCTTTTAACTTAGCAGCCACATCTATAATTGTTTCTAATGACTGCGCCGAACCTAAGTTTCCTGTGAATGTCACACAAAAATACTGGTCCAATAAATTAGTTAAACTTATGGGCACAGCCTTATCTTTCAATTGGATACGCTTCCGACCAAAAACTTCATCTTTATAAGAATTGGGATAATAAATAATCTTCTCAGCATCAGCATAACGAGAAACCGGTCGAATAAAACCTTTAGACTGAACAAGCAACGTATCTGCCTTAGAATAAATACCACGGACCAGCAGTTTAACCAACGCTAATAAAAACCTATTTTTTATAAACCCTGTTGCACTTAAACTCTCAGGCCATAAATCTTGCACCCAAATTGCCAAATGTGTTTTTAACTTCCATTGTAAATAGAGAGCAGGTATAGCCGAGGTAATAGGAGAAGGAGCAAAAACCAAAATCATATCATAGTGATCACCATCCACTTCCCTTGGAAAGAATCTCAGCCCATTCCAAATGAAAGACCAATAATTTAATAATAAATTTTTTGCCCCACCTGTCCTCCTAGGACGTAATGGTGCGCGAAACACACGAACACCTTCACCAAACACCTCTGCCTGAACCCCCTCTTCCATATATCCTTCATACAAACACCCTTTAGGATAATTTGGCTTACCTGTTAAAACCTTAATTGAATGCCCTTGAGCCTCTAGCGTTTTAACCAAATCGTTAATAATGAAGTATTCTGGCCAGAAGTATTGGGAAACAAAAAGAATCTTCACTGGCCCCACCAGTACTCATTCAGCAGTCTTTTCTTCACATTAAAGCCTCATACATATCTTTATACTTTCGAAGTATCACCTTCCATGAAAATTTTGAGTTAACCACTTCCCTTATATTACTTTTCATAGCAACAAGCTGCTCACGATTCGACAGCGTATCTATCAAACCTTTTGCCAACCCTGAAACTGATGCAGAAACCATCACACCACTCCCAGTTTCGACCAGCTCATCTAACCCGCACTGATCTGTAAAAACAGATGGTGTCCCGTTTATTCCCGCCTCAAGGACCACCAGCGACATAGCCTCTTGCCTAGAAGGAATAACAAGTAGCATTGCCGATCGGTAGGCATGGAACTTGTCTATACCACCTATATGACCTAAAAAATGCACCTTACCCTCAACGCCCACTGAGCTACTAGTCTCTTTCAGTTCAGCCAGCATTCCATCGTCAGGCCCTGCAAACACCAAGTCAATTTCTGGAAAAACTTCTGTTAATTGGCAAAATGCATGTAGTAATAAGTCTGGCCCCTTAATTAAGTTCAAGCGACCTAGAAATAAGATAAAAGGCCGATCTTTTAAGTCGAATTGTTTGCGGAAACCAACCTCATCATTTGATGATAATTCGGGCCCGCTAACTGCATTAGGTATCACGACAATAGATTCATCCTCAACCCCGTAATCTTTAAAATCAGCTTTCTCTGCTTCGGTAATTGCAATACACCTCTCTGCATTTCGGACAATGTGCTGACCTATGACAGCGTTATAAACCCTCTTCAACCACCTTGACCTTCCAAAAACAGGTAATGCACCAGCAGGACAAAATACATACGGTTTTTTTTGACTTCTCGCGACCAAGTAAACCAGTGCATTTAACACCGTCCAGTGCCCCATAATGTGGATGATATCCGCATCTTTAACAGCCGATCGAATTCCATAAAATAGAAACTTAGGGATATAAAAGCGCCTACATATAGATGGAATCACGATAATTTTCCCACCATCGAGCCTTATTGGAGTGACTCCTCGGTCCATTGTCAGAATTGAACAAGAAACCCCATCTGCTATAAGCTTCCGACTCATCTGTAAAGTTCGTTCCGCAGTACCTCCACCCGTTACGGAATCAAGAGTATGATTAACATTAAGTATTTTCATTGCTTTGATACCAGTCTACAAATTTATTAACACCCTGCTCAAAATCAATAGGCTTTATAAAACCAAACGAGGTGAGTTTTTGGTCACTGAACTTAACCAATGGATTGCTTTGCGGTTTTCCAACCAACTTAAGTAAAACACCGAACAAAAAAAACGGCAGAGAAATCCGTGGTATTGGATATGCTTTCAGCAATAACTTTTTAATAAGTAAATTTTCTACATCTAGGTAATTATTGCACACTGAATTATCATCAGAAATAATAAAAACCTCTTTATCAACTTTTCGATCCGTCTCACCAAGAAATACCATTGCGGCGACTACATTATCAACACATACTAGGTTCAGGCTTCTTTTATTGAATACACAAGACTTGAAATAGTTAATGACTGGATTCCCTAGAGTAAGGCTATCTGCCAATTTAACCAAGTTCCGTCCTCGAGCACCGAAAACAGCAGTAGGTCTCAAAACAACAACTTCGAAACTTGCATCTCCTTTGTTCAGCAACAGGCGCTCCATTTCAAGCTTTGTTCTCTCGTATGGTGTACGAGGGTTGCATTGGCTGCCTTCATCTATTATATTCTCTGCAACATCTCCAACAACGACAGCCGTGCTGCAATGAAC
>JAHRWG010000328.1 GCA_019090295.1 Cycloclasticus sp.
CTAGAGTTCGTCGGCAGCGTCAGATGTGTATAAGAGACAGGTCTTGCGGTGCTCGTTTGTCAGTTTACGCACTGTTCGCCGCTGCTTTTTTCCCACACTCAGGACAAAATATCGTTTTCCTGCTCTACATTATTGGCATTTTAGCGGCCATGCTAACGGCTTTACTACTTAAAAAAACCATTCTTCAAGGGGAGTCAGACAGCTTTCTTATTGAACTACCTCCTTATCATCGACCTGCCCTTAGAAATTTAATCCTTCACACATGGGATCGCCTTAAAGGTTTTATGGTTGATGCTGGTAAGATCATTATCGTCATGGTTATGCTGATTAACCTCTTAAACTCTTTAGGCACAGACGGGAGCTTTGGGAATGAGAGCAACCCTAAGTCGGTATTAAGCACCATTAGTAAGACATTTACACCTATTTTCAAACCTATGGGTATTGAGGCGGACAATTGGCCCGCCATCGTGGGTATTTTTAGTGGCTTGTTAGCTAAAGAAGTAGTTGTCGGTACATTAGATGCTGTCTATTCAAATATGGATGGGGCTGCACAGGAAGACGAGGTAGCACTTAGCCTGCGAGAAACGTTTAATCATGCGCTTGAGGTGACAAAGAATAACCTTAACGATGCTGCTCAGAATATGGGAGACCCGTTAGGGCTTCGAGCATTAGACTCCAGCGACAACACACTTGATGCAGCTGAAGAGCATAGTGTTAATAAGACGATATTTGGTACATTGGTCAAATATTTTGACGGGAAAATTGGTGCCTTTAGCTACCTATTATTTATACTCTTATACACGCCTTGCGTTGCTGCTCTAGCAGCCATTAAGCGCGAAACTGGTACACGATGGGCTGTATTCGCCGCTTTCTGGTCTCTCTTTCTAGCCTACAGCATGGCCACTATTTTTTATCAAATCGCTACACTCAACCAGCACCCTATGCAAACGGCAGGATGGTTAGCTGCCTTTGCTTGTGCCTTTTTTATTATTTGGTTTTATTTACACCAATTGGCCAAAAAAAATACAATGGCGGCCGCTCCCATGATGGGGAAGTAACCTGATGCTTTTATTGGATGTAAGAGATCGCGTCAAGTCTGCAGGGCGCATTGCTGTGCACGACCTCTCCATTGATTTAAATATCTCACCGGCCGACACGCGTTCCATGCTGGATCATTGGGTAACAAAAGGTTGCCTTCGGAAACTACCTGCCGGCTCAATTTGCAAAGGTAGCTGCAGAAGCTGCGCACCAGATAGCATTGAACTGTATGAGTGGATACCTCCACTGTAAATCCAACAGGCCATTTTTTATAAGGCACTCACTTGCTTGTGACTCTTATACTATATCACTCTTCTTAACTGCCCCTTAATTGCCCCTAATGCTCATGCCTCAGAAGCACATCCGCCTCTGACAGCGTCCTTGCTTGAAGTCATTAATTCCAAAAAAATGCTGGTATATAAGTAAAAACTGATGTTTAATTATTAACATAATGTCTCAGGCAACTGTTTAACGGTACTGACCTAAGGCTGATAAAAAAACATCCAATTGGAGGAAAGAAATGAGCACCCCACTCTCTACCGAGACTAACAATATTGACCAATTATTTGATGCTGAAAAAGGCTTAATGAGCCCAAGCATCTTTTCTGACGAGGGCATTTATCAACAGGAATTAGAGCGTGTTTTTGCTCGCAGCTGGTTATTTCTAGCCCATGAAAGCCAAATACCAAATTACGGTGATTATTTTGCGACTTACATGGGTGAGGACCCGGTCTTGGTTGTTCGTCAAAAGGATGGTTCTATCGTTTCATTTATGAACCAGTGCCGCCACCGTGGTATGCGCTTATGCAGAAGTGACTCGGGAAACTCTAAGGCATTCACTTGTAGCTACCATGGCTGGGCATATAATACAGCCGGTACTCTTGTCGATGTTCCTTTCGAGGAACGCGCTTATGGCAGCGTAGATAAAGAAGAATGGAGCCCGACCAAAGTTACAAAAATAGACACCTATAAGGGGTTAATATTTGGCTGCTGGGATGAAAGCGTACCGCCGTTAGGTGACTATTTAGGTGGCATGAAATGGTATATGGATTTGATGTTTGACAGAGCTGAGGGTGGTACCGAAGCCATCCCAGGTATTCATAAGTGGGTTATTGATTGCAACTGGAAGTTTGCTGCCGAACAGTTCTGTAGCGACATGTACCATCTACCGGTTAGTCATATTTCACCCGTTATTGCTGGCTTACCGCCAGGGGTTGATCCAAGCATGATCCAAATGCCCATGGAGGGTCGCCAATACACAGACCCAAATGGTCATGGCACCGGTTTTTTTATTCAAGCTCCGGGGTTCCTTACCTCGTTGCTCGGTGAAGAGGTTGGCACCTATTACGATGAAACTAGTCGGCCTGAAGCCATTGAACGACTTGGCGAGATGAGAGGAAAGGAAATGAGTGGGGCTCACATGACCGTTTTCCCTAGTTTATCTTTTCTGCCAGGCGTCAATACTCTTCGGGTTTGGCACCCACGTGGCCCTAATAAAATTGAAGTTTGGGCAATCGGTATTGTTGATAAAAAAGCTCCGCTTGCCATTAAAGAGGCTTATCGAAAAGCCATCCTTAGAACCTTCAGTGGCTGTGGAATTCTGGAGCAAGACGATGGTGAAAACTGGGTAGAAATCCAACCCATCCTTCGCGGGCATATTGCAAAACAAAGGCCATTTAACATCCAAATGGGCATGGGCAATGACAAGGTTGATGCTGGTGGCTTACCGGGTAAAACAGCCTATGTGTATGCAGAAACTGCAGCCCGAGGGTTTTACGGTCGATGGAAACAAATGATGATGGCCGACAGCTGGTCCGATATTAACAATAATGAGGAGTCTAGTCGTGCTTAAATTACTACCAAGCGTTGCCTCTGCCAACCAAATAATCACAACACCTGAGCTGCAGCAAGAAATTGAGCAATTTATGTACGCTGAAGGGATGATGCTGGATAACCGTGAGTTTAATGATTGGTATGATTTGTTAGCCGATGACATTCATTATTACTTACCTATTCGTTACACCACTAACCGTCGTGAAGCCAATAAGGAAATATCTAAATTTGACGAAGCGGCTCTTTTTGATGAAGACAAAGCCAGCATGGGACTTAGAGTTCGTCGTTTAGGAACGGGTGTCGCATGGGCCGAAGAACCCGCCTCCAGAACACGTCACATCGTCAGTAATGTAAGTATTAAAAATACCGATATCGATGGCGAATATGAGGTAGAGTGCTGCTTTATTGTTTACCGGAATAGGTTAGAAAAGCAAACGGATATTTTTGTTGGGGCTCGACGAGACTTAATTCGCCGAAGTGACAACACATTAGGCTGGGTTATTGCTAAACGCCATATGATGCTTGACCAAGCCATGCTTTTGGCCAACAACGTGAGTATCTTCTTTTAGGCCGCCACACCTTTATAACCTGATACTGCACTATAAGCCGATCGTTTAAAAACATCGGTTTATAGTGCCTTTTTAAAGCACTATACATTCCTTAAACCCGCACCCAATATCCTATTATATCGCTGCGACTTAAACTCATGCTCACCTTAAGGGCAATGCCAGTGGTAAATACACGTCCCCTTCACTACTAATGCCATGTCCAGCATTAATCAGTTACGATAAATAACCCAGTTAAATTTGCTAAATTAAACTAATCTATACCTTATGTTTAGCTCAACTTTCTCAAACGTTACCCTGCTGCTTTTAGCTTCACTTTTTTTGTCAAGCTGCTCAGAGCCCCCCAGCGCCTTGAAACGTGTGATTGACCGCGGAGAATTGATCGTTCTAACTCAAGTCGACCCAGTGCAAAACACAATAGGGAAATCGGGCGCAAATCAGTTTGAATATGAGTTAATTAACCGGTTTTCCAAAAAGCTAGGTATTAGTGCTCGTTTTCTGCCAGCTAAAAGCTTACAGCATATTCTTCAAATAACATCTGAACATGAGGCAGACTTTTCGGCCGCTAGTTTAACCGTGACTCAGGAGCGTCAAAAATTTCTAATGTTCACCCCACCTTATTATGAAGCTACTCAGCAAGTTATCTACCACTACAGAACACGCCGGCCTAAAAACATAGCACAGTTAAACAGTGGCTTTTTTGAGGTTATCAAAGGTTCTAGCCATGCTGAAAACCTTCGGTTATTAAAACCCTTAAATCCTTCACTAAGGTGGCAAGAGAGTGAAACAGCCAATGTTTTTGAGCTCTTAAGCTTAGTCAATGAAGGCATTTTAGACTATACCATTGCCGATTCTAATCAGTTTGAGGGGTATCGAGGCCAGTTTCCCGAATTAAACACCGCCTTTGATATTTCATCACCGGAGCCTATTGCGTGGGCTTTTCCAAAGAGTAATGACACCAGTTTATATGACGAAGCGGTTCTATTTCTAAATGAGATAAAACAGGATGGGACATTGGAACAGCTTAAGGACAAACACTTTGGTTATGCTAAGTCCCTTGATTACGTGAGCCTCTGTACGTTTAGACAGCACTTAAAACTTAGGCTTCCAGCCTTAAAACCCTTTTTTAAACTGGCTGCTAAAAAGTATAAAATGGACTGGATGTTACTCGCAGCCGTTGCCTATCAAGAGTCTCACTGGAATGCTCAAGCGGTATCTCCTACCGGTGTAAAAGGCATTATGATGCTAACTAAAGCAACGGCCCGCCAAATGGGTGTTTCTAATCGGCTAGACCCTCAGCAAAGCATTGATGGTGGCGGGCATTATTTAAGGACACGCATTAATAAAATTCCTGCACGTATTTTAGAGCCCGATAAGACTTGGATGGCTCTAGCATCCTACAATATTGGCTTTGGGCACTTAGAAGATGCGCGAATTTTAACTCAACTACAGGGTGCAGACCC
>JAHRWG010000329.1 GCA_019090295.1 Cycloclasticus sp.
AAACGTGTAATTGACCCTGTTAATATTGGCGTGGCAATTAATATCCCAAACTCAGTATCACTTAAGCCCAATTCCTCTTTAATTTTTAAACCAATGATTGAAAACATTGTCCAAACGGCAAAGTTGCAAGCAAATGCAACCGTGTTCATCGTCAATACCGACCATTGTTTTGTTGTTTCACTCACCATTTTCAGCTGCCCTTTAGATATAATCTTTTAATAGTAGACGCACTTTAACTCTAATGCACTGTACTAGGAACACGTTATATCAAGCCGTTCTTATGAAAAATACCACTAAAGTGGTACGTGAGAAATAGCTTTATCTAACTGAAAAATATAGGGTTTTAAGTTATTTTTTTGTTTTTTAGGACCAAGTAAAATCGCCTACAGGTATTAAGTGGTAGCGTCATTAAATTAAAGGTAAACGAATGAAGAAACCTATTTATAAAACACCAGGCATTAATAATTCGTCATTAGTTACCCGCTTTAGCCAAGTTCTTGCGCTGTTTATTACCTTATCAATTGCTGGCCTCCTAACCTTTATCCTAATGTCCGAAAGCATTAATGCTAATGCCGGCAAAATAAACCTGACTGGCTCACTAAGAATGCTTGCCAGTAACATCCCGCATGCTCAACAGAAACCGCAAGCACTGGCACCTTTCCAGCAACGACTTAGCCTTGTTCGGTCCACCATTCAACTTGATTTAAAAAAGGATCCTGTGCTCAACCAGTTATTCGACAGCATCGAAGTAACCTGGGAAGAAATATCTACACATGGCTACCCACTTAAACAACAACGTCATTTTAATAATGACCTTGACCGTTTAGTCACGTATTTTCAACATAAAACTGAGCAGCAAATTAAGCAGCTTAGACTTATTCAATTTCTTGGTTTTTTTTCCATTCTTTTGATTAGCTACATCAGTATTTACCGTTTAAAACGACGCTTTATTAGCCCCTTTCAGCAGCTTGTGTCTGTTGCTAATGAAGCGGGAAAAGGCAATTTCACAGCAAAAGCAGATGAGACCGGCATTGGGGAGCTGGGACAATTAGCTCAAAGCCTTAATGAAATGTCCCAACAATTATCAATTACCTACCAAGAATTTGAAAATAAGGTCTCATTAAAGAATCAATTACTAGAACAAACTAATCGATCCCTTAATATTTTATATCGCTCGGCTGACAGCCTCTCCGTCGAACGTTCTGACGACAAACTATCAGAACTTATTTTACAGCTTGAGTCAGCATTAGGGGCTGGCCATGTCTATGCAAGGCTTGATAAAAAAGAGACCTCGCTGCTACCTTGCATACCAAGAGACTCCAGTATTTTTCCATTGAGCCACCCTTACCCTATTAACAAAGGCAGCCTTTCTTTTGGCACTCTTGTTTGGTTAACCACCAAGCAACTAACGCCTCAACCTTGGCAGCAAGAGCTATTGAGTGCGATGGCTAACCTATTCGCCAGCGCATTTGACTCTGAACACAAGCAACAAGCAGAAGGCCGGTTGCAAATACTGGAAGAACGCGCCGTCATTGCCCGTGAGTTACATGATTCGTTAGCCCAGTCACTGTCATACTTAAAATTCCAAGTTAGCTTGCTTAAAAAACAGTTAGGCAATCAATTAGCAGCACCCAATGTAACAGCCACCATTAATGAAATATCAGATGCCACTAACACGTCATACAAGCAGCTTAGAGAAGTTCTTACGACCTTTAGGCTAAAATTAGACAATGACTCTATTCAAAGTTCTATTCGCACATTGATAGATCAAATATGCCTGAAAAGCCCTGTCCAAATAAACCTAGACTATAAACTGCGAGAAGACTCCTTAACTCCCAACCAAGAAATCCACTTATTACAAGTTATCAGAGAAGCACTATCCAATGTGCAAAAGCATTCAAATGCTAGCCAAGCCACCGTGACTGTCTTCATAAAAAATAACATTATTAATGTAAAAATCTGTGACAATGGCTGTGGCTTAGGTGACCCTCATGCAAAAGAAGGGCACTTTGGGTTATCCATCATGCAGGAACGTGCAAGATCCTTGTCTGGTACGTTGGACATTTCAGCCAATATACCGTCTGGTACCAAAATATTATTAACCTTTAACCCCAGTTTAAATAATACCCTATGACAATAGCTCAGATCATGCTCGTTGATGACCACCCTTTATTACGCAAAGGGTTAGCTCAACTTATTTCATTTGAAAACCTACTCAATGTTACCTGTGAAGCATCATCAGGAGAGGAGGCTTTATCGCTTGTCTTAAACTTAAACATAAACCCCGACCTTATTCTTTTAGATTTAGATATGAAGGGTATGAATGGCCTTGAAACTCTTTGCGCTTTTAAGGAGGCTAACATTGACAGTAAAATTGTTATTTTTAGCGTTTCAGATAACGAAGCCGATGTTTTACAAGCCCTAAAATTTGGAGCCGATGGGTATTTACTTAAAGATTCAGAACCTGAAGATGTTATTCAGCAGATCTATAAAGCCATTAAGGGTGAGCTAGTACTAAGCCCACCGCTAGCACAAATTGTCGCACGTTCTGTGCAGCAGCACAGCACCGCTCCATCAAAAATTGAAAAACTAACACGACGAGAAATAGAAATACTGCGTCACCTAGCAAAGGGGGAAAGCAACAAAGTTGTCGCAAAGGCTTTAGGCATTACTGAAGCGACCGTCAAAGTGCATATTAAAAATTTATTAAAAAAGCTGTCGCTAAGAACCCGGCTAGAAGCCGCTATTTGGGCGTTGGAAAACAAGATGGTCTCTAACCGCCTTTAAAGACTAGCCCCTAGCCTACGGTTCTTAAAGTCGCCAATAACGTAGTGTTTAAACTAGGTTTATTTCTTTTCTTTGAAGGTATACCAAAGCAAAAAACCCGCCATACCCAACATAAAAACAATGACTCCCAAGGATAAAATACCGCCCCAGCTACCTAACAATTCTGCCCACAATTCCATAACTAACCCTCATTTTTATATTTAATAAACCTTAAAGTAACACTATAAACAATCTAAACAAAAATAATCATGATCTGCATCAACTAGTTTATAAAAAACATACCTTATCCGCGAGCATTAGGTGACATAGAGTGCCAGCCATTTCCAATTTATAACCTTTTTTCAATGTAGCCTTCACGTCAGCTCCGTAAGCAAGAAACATCGTCCCACCCACTCCTATTATGATTACATCCAAACACGCATCAAAACTTAGCCTGCCGCAATTAAACCCGGGTGTTAGCAGCGTTTTACAATACCTTGTCATTAAGTTTCCCAATATATCAGCAGATGTATGGCAACAGCGTATGCGGCAAGGTAAGGTCCATTGGCATAACGGGGCTTTAATACACCCCGATACAGCCTATAGACCACAGCAACGTGTTTATTATTACCGTGAACTTGAATATGAGCCGAGCATTCCGTTTGAAGAAAAAATTTTATTTCAAGATGAGCACTTATTGCTTGCTTATAAACCACATTTTCTTCCTGTCACACCTGGTGGGGTTTACATTAATGAGTGTTTACAGAATAGACTTCGAGATAAAACAGGCATAACGTCTTTGCAAGCTTTGCACCGACTTGACAGAGCCACTGCTGGCTTGGTTTTATTATCTAAACGGCTCGACACGCGACATGCGTATCACCACCTGTTTGAAACTCGGCAAATACACAAAACCTATCAAGCCATTGCCAGCATTAATAACGGTAGCGATTTAGTTGGAAAAAAATGGACTGTAAAAAACTGTATTCAACGATCAACCCCAACATTCCTTATGGCCCTTGGGACCGGTAAAAAGAATAGCCATTCAACGATCAAATGTATTGAACAGTCTACTAATAAAGCCTTATTTGAGCTAAACCCTATTACTGGAAAAACACACCAGTTAAGGCTGCACATGCAATCAATAGGCATGCCAATATTGAATGATTCATACTACCCTGTCTTACAAGAAAAAAAAGCTGATAATTATTCACAACCCCTGCAATTGCTTGCCAAAAAGCTTAGCTTTATAGACCCTTTTAGCCAACAACACCGTTCCTTCAGCTGTGCCGAGAGCTTAAACCTAAACCAGTAATTATCAATTATGCCACTCAGGGCATTTGAAGCCCTCGATAAAGAAAATGCTAAACCATCGACAGCACTTAAGTTCGTAGGTTAAACGTATGGAGGTGTAATAAACTGATAATCGCCTTCCAAATAAGAGGACTCTAGTTTAATTGGCTCGCTTTATCAGATGTATCTTTGTTAATTAACGCTCGTGCCTTATCCAAATCGAGCGTTTCAATCGGGGAGGCTAAGTAATAAGGCAAGGTAACGGCTTGCTCACTTAACTTAAGCAACTCGCCCTCTTCAAGTCGTTCAATAACTGAATGCAGTGTTTTTTCTAAATTAGCCGGTGCTTGCGGGTATTGCTGTGCAAGGTAATCTATTAATTGCTGAATAGTATGCTGCCCATCCGCCAGTGAAATAACAATGCCCATCCACCCTTCTAAAGGCGATACTTTGTCTGGCGCATTAATGTCTGCCAAGGCCACCTGGTTATTCTGTTGAGTAAAAACAGTCGTACGGTAAAAGTGCTGTGTGTTATTCATCGTTAGTCTCTAGTCTTTATTTTCTTAAACTCAAAGGTTATCAAGCAGCCATTAGTGCCGGTAAATAGTTTCAATAAGGTGATAGCCATGCTTAGTTTTAACTGGGCCATGTACTGTTAGCAATGACTTTTTAAAGACCACATTATCAAATGCCTTCAACATTTTTCCGGGAGAAAACTCACCTAGATCACCGCCTCTTTTTGCCGAGTTACAAATGGAGTTTTTTTTAGCCAATTGAGCAAAATCAGCCCCTTTAGCCAGCAGTTTTTTAAGTTTATCAGCCTCTTCCTTAGTCTTAACTAAAATATGTCGTGCACACGCTTTTGCCATTACTTTGTCTACCTAATTATTGTTTAAAAACCTAGTGGCTAACTTGCACCATTATCATCTAGCGCCATCAGTTGCGCCGCTGCAATAGCTGAGAGGCAATAGGCAACAAAAAAATAAAAGCCACTCCCTAGTGTCGCCGTCATTCGCACCGTATTAACAGCATACTCATTCGCATTAATTGCCAAAAAGGCCACGATTAACCCCATTACAAACACATCAGACATGGACCACTTACTGAGTGTACTGCTTAATTTTAATGATGTTTGTTTAAGGCGTGCTTGTTTGGTGAATAGTGAGAAACTGACCAGTAAAATTTTAAACACAGGAATTAGCACACCAAACATGCCTATCAACAACCCTACTAATACATGCCCATTAGATACCAGCTCACTCATCGTGCTCCACAGGCTACGCGTTGACTTAAATACCGTTACACTGCCTTCAACTTGAAGTTGGCTAACCAGTGATTGCAAAAAGGGTTGAAAAAATTGCTGACTCTCATCTGGTGGTGTTAACGCGTCAACAGTTAACTCTAGCATGCCTTGCTTTTCTACCGTTGCTTCAATACTCATTAATGGCAGAGTTAGGCCCGGCACTAAAAAAACAATCGACAATAAAAACAATGCTATCGATCTATATTTAACCATTTATATCTACCTTCCAATATCGTCTTAGCACTTTATTGTACCTGAGGTTTAAGGGTGTTCTTAAGAAATAAATAACCACCGACTAGTATCAAGCCGCCCATTTTGTTCAAGGCCTTTTTTATGCTGTTTAAAAAAGCGGAGGTCCTGCTATTAAACAGACTGCAAGTTAACTTATTTCACGGCTAAATACCCTTATAATAAAAAGATGATCCCTCGTTTTTCACTCATTTACTTTAGACTGTTGACCCTCATCATCTCGGTGGTCTTTTCTAGTGTTTTATTGGCTAAGCCGGTTCAACAATCAATGATTGGGGCACCCTCTCTACCTCAACGAGTTGTGTCGTTAAATTTATGTACCGATCAACTCCTGATGGACATGCTACCACCTGACAACTTGGTCGGCATTACCCAGTTATCGTTAGACCCTGCCCTTTCTTACCAGTACAAAAAGGCTCTACGTTACTCACCCCATCAAGGGCGAATTGAGGAAATCATCGCCCTTAAACCCGACCTTATTATCACTGGCGAGTTCACAACACAAGCCAGTAACGCGCTACTTGAAAAACTGGGCTACCGCGTTATTAAAATGGGCTTGCCCTCTACTGTTACAGGCATAAAACAGCAAATACTAACCCTCGGCCAACATGTTGGTCGACCCCAGCAAGCGGCTGAGATGGTCAGCCGTTTAAACCACTCGTTAGCTCGCCTCAAACACAGTCGAGTTTTAAACAAGCCAACTGCCGCTATTTATTACGCTAATGGATTTACCGCTGGCAAGCACACCAT
>JAHRWG010000330.1 GCA_019090295.1 Cycloclasticus sp.
CTAGTTTCAACGCAACATGAAGTGCAGAGGTGCCATTGACAGTAGCGATCGCGTATTGAACGCCAGTATACGCAGCGACCGCATCTTCAAACTGGGTTACAAATTTTCCAACGGAAGAGACGAAGGTTGAATCGATACATTCATTTAGGTATTTTTTGTCATTACCTAAGAAAACGGGTTGATGCAACGGCAATAGATCATCCGTCGAAAACGTCTTCCGAATAAAATCGACTACTGTCTCATACATAGCACGCTTCACATCTTGCCATCAAGATATCTCCCAGTCTCTTTATGAGCAAAGTCTGGAATCATATGGAAAAACAGTTGAACGATTTGATCTTTCGTCCACTTTTTTTCCTGCTTTAATTGATTTATAGCGCTTTCAAAAAAAGCTAAATTTTCCTCATTAAAATCAACGGCGTTTTTAATCACCCCTAGACCCAAAAACCTATCCATATCAAGAGTTTCCTCTGCCGTGTAAAATTCTTCATAGTTCTTCTCACCCGTAGTGTCACTATCAGTAAACAAGCACGGCCAGCTACCCTCCGCTGGCAGGCTACTCATTAATGCTCGTGCTTCGTCTTCTGAATTACAGAGATAAGGCTGATAACCAATACCCTTCAGGTATTGAACCGCAATTTCAGCAAATGACATTAAACCCGAAGCTTTCTCAAGTTTCGGAAAGAAAATATCTCGATTCTCTCCAAGAACACAACTCATCAAACACAACTCACCCGACTCTTTTGGTGTGACGAAATAGCGCTTAATATCTTTTGGGGCTACAATCGGTTGTCTTTTTAGCATTCTCTGACCAAACCCATGAAGCAATGATCCATCTGAAAAGGCGACATTTGCAAAACGAGCTGTTGAGATTTTAATATCCGCACTACGCCTCATCAAAAACATTTCCATTATCCGCTTCGAAGCCCCCATCATATTCACCGGGTTTGCGGCCTTGTCTGTTGAAACACAAAAATATTTTTTTACACCACTATCAATAGACTGCCTAATTGTTTTCTCAGTATTAAAAATGTTCGTATCAATCATTCGCATCAGCGTATATGGGTCTTTTTCACTACGAACGTGCTTCAGCGCAGATAGATTTAATACATAATCATACTCACCATCCGCTTTAATAAATGCATCGTATTCAGTAGATCCAATATCCAATGCAAATGTTTGAAAATCACCATCTATATAACCAAATGAGCTGCGAATATCACGCACTAGCTCAACTAGGTTATTTTCACTGAGATCAATAACATGTAACTTTTCAGGGTTACGATTAAATATTTCTTTTGTAACCGCTTGACCTATTGATCCCGCTCCTCCCAAAACGAGAAAACTAGACTTGGAAACAATGCGGCAAAGGGTTTGCTCCCACGAAGATACATCTGGTGCAAGCAAACTTTTTTTTCGACCAAGTAATGATAATACCGAGTCAATCATTTTTACCCTCTACATAAATTGATTAAATTTGATTCTCATCATTAACCACCTAAGAAGCTTAAGCATCATTCGCTTGATAATAGGTCAATTTTCACCAATCAAGTCCGACACCTTGTCAAACCCCCTAATATCATTATCCACGAGCCACTTTCTCCATTCCAATACCTCTGTCCAACGAGAAATAAAGAAAAAATCTAGGGAAGCACGATTTGCTACCTCGAAATCATACTTACTATCACCCAAAAACAGAGCAGGGAGGCGAACATTTCGACTATTTATTTCACGCGTTAAAATGATATCTTTATTCTCTGGACTGCCAAAAATTCCGCCATCAAACAGGTTCATGATGCCCCTTTTTGAAAAGATTTGGCGCAGCTCATTCTGATCCCCACCTGACACAATCAACCATTTCGCATGAGACGTTTGCTGGCGAAGCACCGTTAGGTATTCAGTAATTTCGCTTTGCATCAAGCCCGCTACGACCAACGCAGCGAACCTCTCCAAAATTTCGGCTAACAAGACATCATTATTTCCTTTTCCTAATACCTCTTTAATGAAATATTCAAATTTGAAATAACGCGAAATCCCACCATTTTTAACATGATAGTCCACCATCGCTTTAGCTTTATCTACGCCATAAACAAGAGTCGAGTCATAAAACGCCTGCGTCTTTACTTTGTTCGAATTTAACACTACCCCATCACAGTCAAAAACTAACGTCTTATATTGACTTAAATCCATGATAGTCACACCTGATCTTGCGCCTCTCTTAATGCAGCTTCCACCTTTACAACATCCTCTGGAACGTCGACCGCTAAGCTGCCTGACTTTGTTTCAAACATACGAACAGTTTTCCCCCATTCTAAAAACCTTAGAATTTCAATATCTTCACACCGTTCTACTACGCTTTTCCGACCAAATTCCCCATAATCTAACAACTCCTGTTTACTAAACGCATAAATGCACACCTGTTTATAATATTCTGATGGTGAGACCTGCACATCTTTATACCCAGGAATGGGCTGACGAGACATATAAATCATCTCTTGCTTTTCATTAAAAATGACTTTAGGGATATTTGCGGAAAATGGGTCTTCGGAAGGTGATAATATACAGTAGCCATTAATGACCTGATCAGGGTTTGTCTCTTTTTCCTTTATCGCAGTTAAAATATCATTGGGGGACACTAACGGCTCATCACCTTGCACATTAATATATATTTCTGCGTCCACCATTTTAGCAACCTCGGCTAGCCGGTCCGTACCGGTCAGCGCGTCGTTACTCGTTTTAACGACCTTAAAACCTGCTTGCTTGACTACTTTAATAATTCGGTCATCATCTGTAGCAACATACACACAGCTCTTACCCACCGCTTTCGCGCTTAGTTCAGCCACCCACAGAACCATTGGCTTTCCTAAAAGAGATATAAGCGGCTTCCCTGGAAAACGTGACGATTTAAATCGGGCAGGGATCACTACAATCGTTTTCATAACAAACCTAAGTAATTAGAGCGAATAGACTGATATATTTGGAATATCATATAGGGAAGGAGTTATTGATAGAACAGGCAAAGAATCTGCTTGTTTTTCATAAAGATGAATTATATCGTCTGTCTCTTTTTTTCTCGGATCAGCAGCGCTATAACCATCAAACCCAGCCAAATAAATTAGTTTAGCTTGCCCAGCGGTTGCAATTGCTAAAGCATAAGCAACAACCAGCATGCTAGGGACAATACAATAGCTAGGTTGAAACTCAAATTTTCCTGCGTCAACTGCTAACCCAAAATCAAACACCTGCTTCTTACCCAGCCCCGATCTAACGTCATTTGGCAACATATGAAAAGGCGTTATAAGCGGCTGTGGGAGATCAAAATACCGGTTGCTATCTGCTAAAAGACGTACCGGATGACAAGCCGCTCGAACATCTATTAATGATTCTTCAATATCCGTCATCGTATTTAGAGCAATAACGTAGGGTTGATTAGACTGTATATATGCTCTAATAGCCACCTGATGCTTTTTTACGCTTGGCCCTGGCCCTAGAACCAATACCTCACGACCTGAGATAACATCCGAAGGTATCCATTTCCCTTTCGGTTCTCCTACAAAGAAATGGCGGGCCAGCTCCAAAGTGTTTAAGTTAAACTGCTTGCCCCCTCGACTCTTTAAATGATCAATTACTGCCAAAATATCCTCATGATCATACCGGCTATCATTTAGCATCTCCTGGACATACGAAGGGTGTATTTTATATTTCCCAGCTAAATAATAATGAGCATTACTGCCCCAGCAATACTGTTTCAACAGGGCACTAAAATGATTTCGAATTAGCTCCAGTAAGGGGCTAATGTTACCCCTATTCTGTTCTCGATTTTTGAGCTCAATTGCCAAATACTCAGTTTTAGCATTACCAGGTCCGCGCCCCATACCTGTTACCGTTGCGTCAAGCCATTTAACCCCTTCATCCAGCGCAGTTAACGTATTAGTTAATGCATTACCCATATTATCATGGGTATGAACACCTAACTCGCCAGACCACCCTCTACGAAATGCTTGAATGATAGTAACTATTCCAGCAGGCAATAGACTGCCCATGCTATCCGCGAAATAGAGAACATCTATAGGGTACCTGCCAGCCTCTTTAGCAAGTCGAGTAATTTCTTTATTATCACAATCAGCGATTTGCATTAGATTAAACCCAACCCGGTAACCCATTTTTTTTAGGTAGGTTGCCGCCGGTAAGCAATCTTCAAATTGATGAATGTGACAAGCAATCCTTACTAAAGATACCTGAGAGTTTTCTGCTTTAGTAAATAGCTTTCCTATCACATACTCTATACCGTTCACATGCTCAATCAACTCACTACCATTCACCATTACTCCAACCTTACCTTGAAGCTTTTTTGGTATATTTAAGCTAATTAAAAACGTGTCTGAGCTAAAGGCAAACCCACCTTTGAAGCCCTTATTTTCCAGCGTGCGAAACCCTACTTCGACATAATCAACATCTAATGCAACCATTGCTGCTAAATAGTCCGCCACTAATTCACTAGAAAAATCCCAATTATTATAGTAACCACCATCTCTTAAGGTGCAATCTAAAAAATTCATGCCTGGGATTTTTTCATTTGACTTCATATACACATGTCCTTTTTTAAAATAATATTAGCTGCCTAAAAAAAGATTAACCCTATAAAACAAGTCGACTAACTGGCGTTTTCCTAATCAACCCATAGCTCTGGACGCTAAGGAAAACCTGAAAACAACTTCATGCATGTTCATAATGCCCATCAGCGCTTCATCCAGCTAGCCTAGCCTGATTTGATGATTTTAATCCTATTTACGTTAATAATCCGTCATTTTGGTTGTTATCAGCCTCACGTATGCTGCGCGAATTTGCAATTGCCTTTGATCTGATGCAGATTTTCAAGGGGAAACAGTGTAAACGGCCCTATGCCGCTTTCGTAGCAGCTCCTCAACTGCCTTTACATCCTCTACCCTGGCATCCGCATACCCCAGCCCTACTCGCCTCCATGATTTTGGGCAACCCGCTTTTAGTATCGGCGCTGATGTGGTCCTTCATGCCAAGGTAACAGCGATTTCACTTTTCAATCGAATTCATTTCCGGGGCTCGCTGGTTGTCCCTGCTCTGCTCAGACAACAGTCCTTCAAGGATGCTAGCATCCGACAGTCGGGGCTGCTTCGCCGCCAGCTCCTCTTCGCCTGTTCAAATAACAGTTTGGTCAAGTCAACGGCCTACAGCAAACAGGGGAAGCCTAAGAGCGTAGTCTCATCGAGAGTTATGTCTCTAATCGTCTTCGGGCCCGGCAAAGCGGGGTATCGACGCAATGTCACAAAGTGTTTCTTCGGCCGCTGGATCCGATAGTCGATTCCACTGGTGTAAATAGTAGATTCGTAGCCGTACTTCAGGCTCGTTGCGTTTAATACCCGTGGCCACTTGGAGGTGAAACGGCGCTAGCCGGCTAAGCAATCCAGACCAGAGCGCCACCTAATCGATCTCCGACAGAAATTTCGGACGTCGGGTCTACTTCTTCTGGTAGTTCAGGGAGGCAAAACTCTGTTGCTTCATCGACGAATCCCGCCTGTGAGATTGGAGTGGGCTCTATTACCCCATCAGGTTCGGAGTTTCTCAGAGGTTGCTTAAGCCCTCTTCGTGAGCAACGAGATATTAGTCACCCTAAGCCACGAAGCGAATTGATCTACATCCACGTTTACAAGAATATCCCTTCAAAAGTTCAGTAGACAACAAGCCGATCGAAGTTGTTGGCCAGTAATAAACAGCTGATAATGAGAGAGATAACGAGCTTTATGACGCGGTCTTTACTCAATTTAGTTAACTCGGCCTAACTGGCCCAGCGCCTTCTCTAACATTCACGGCAATGACAGTTACCATGCAATTAGTGCACCCATAGTTGCCAGTCTATATAGCTTAATAGCTTGGTGCCTTTTCGTATTCAGCCTACCCAGCTAACTGCCGTCGGCGGTATCATAAACCGCGGCTATAAGAGGTTTCCTGGCTGTTTTTGGGTTTTTAATCCTTTCGGGATCCTGCCATCCCAATGCTCATTCGTAGAAGTTTGATCAGCGAGTTGCCATCATTTGCAATCCTACCGCATCCTCGTTCCAGCAAGGCCGAAGGGTAACCAATAGAACAGCCACAGCGGGCTCGGGGAAAGTAATAATTTATTGTTATCGGTTACGCCAAGGGCTACCGCTAGCAACAGAAGAAGTAGCATTTCCCCCTGCCCTTCACGACAGGCACTAACGCCCGCCCTCGCGCCGCTTACCAAAAGGCCCAGCAACAAAACCATCCCCACTAAGCCGCCATAAAAAAGAGTCGCCATAAAGATGCTATGGGGGTGATCAATCATCAAGGAACCAACATCTGCCGAAGTCATGTTAATCGATTCGTCACTAAGTAAACCATGACCAATCAAAGGAGCCTGTAGTACCTCAAACCAAACGTTTAGCCATATATGAGGACGCACACCAACACCCCGCGCCAACATGTTGCCGGTATCCTGATAGCCTAGCCAAATTGCTCCAATAACAATTACCAACCCCAGCAGTAGTCTGGTTTTACGCTCTCGACTGAGAATCACCCCCAGCAACAAAGCGCCGAAAATTGCTAAAAGTGGTCCGCGACTGTAGGTGCGTAAAATAAGCAGGGCTACCAACACCCCACCAAGCAACCAAAATATTCGCCTCCACCCCTGACCACCTTGACTGCCTAGATAGGCGCAAACAACTGCCGGGGCATAGAGGCTAGCCCCTATTATCGAATTATCAGCACTACCCCAAAATGTCATACGCGGGACCCAAAGCCAGTATGCAGCCCCTCGCCCCTGCCAAATACCCCAGAAACGCCACAAACTTAATAGCGCACCGATAACAGCCGCCGCTACTAATACAG
>JAHRWG010000331.1 GCA_019090295.1 Cycloclasticus sp.
GCACCAGCACCAGCACCAGCACCAGCACCAGCACTAAGCCCACCCATTGTTGATGGTAGTTTACCCTGGCACGAAGTGGTGCCTATGTTGGGCTTAGACCCAATGACACTACAGTTAGCTAACAACACGACACTGGCACAACTTGGTGATAAAGAGTGCGAGCTGCTATTAATGGGTGGACATGTGTCACTCAATAAAAAGTCAGAAAAGAACTTACAGCAAGCCTTAAGTGATTATTATGGGCGTACTTTGCAACTGATACTAACCTCGGGTAAAGCCGATTTATTAACACCTAATAGCATTGCTTCACGGAAAGTGGAAGTTAGGCAGCAACAAGCTGTTAGTGATGCTATGTCGAATGAGCTTGTTAAGAAAATAATAACTGAGTTCGATGCCAGAATTATAGAAGGCTCAATAAAGCCAATAGATTAACCCTCGATATTGTACGGAGAGAAAGATGAAAAACTCATTAGGCGATTTAATGCAGCAAGCCCAGAAAATGCAAGAGAAAATGCAGGCGGCACAAGAAAAATTAGCGGACATGGAAGTGACCGGTGAATCTGGCGGTGGAATGGTTAAGATTGTTTTGACAGGAAAGTATGAAGCACGAAAAATAGCCGTTGACCCGAGCCTATACCAAGAAAACGATCAAGAAATGCTGGAAGACTTAATTCTAGCAGCGATGAATGATGCGGTGCATAAAGTAGAGGCTGAAAATAAAGATAGCATGTCAGGCATGACGGCTGGAATGAGCTTGCCACCTGGGTTTAAATTACCGTTTTAAAATGGAATTAGAACCTATTCTTCAACAGTTGATGCAAGCACTACGTTGTTTGCCGGGTGTCGGGCAGAAATCTGCTCAACGGATGGTGTTTCATTTGTTGGAACGTGACAGAGAGGGGGCTTTTAACTTAGCCCAAAGCCTTGCCGAGGCCGTAGATAAAATAGGCCATTGCCAAACTTGTCAAACACTTAGCTCAACAGATATTTGTGGTTTGTGCGACGATCAACGTCGCGACCAGCAGTTACTATGTATTGTTGAGACACCCAGTGATGTTTTAGCAATAAACTCAGCAGCATCGTATAGAGGGCTGTACTTTGTTTTAAACGGTCGCCTCTCACCATTGGATGGCTTAGGCCCGGCTGATATTGGTTTAGATAAACTAAATGCTCGCTTAGAAAAAGGGCTGATAAAAGAAATTATTTTAGCCACTAACCCTACCGTTGAAGGCGAAGCGACGGCACATTATATTAGTGAGATGGCGAAGAAGCACCAAGTTAAAGCAACCCGTATAGCTCATGGCGTGCCATTTGGTGGAGAGTTAGAATACATTGATAGTGGAACCTTGTCCCATGCCTTTAGTGGGCGTAATGAAGTTTAAAGGAGTGCAGAGATGAGTGATTGTTTGTTTTGCCGCATGGTGGCAGGAGAGATTACCCCAGATGTGATCTATGAAACAGAAACGGTGTTGGCGTTTAGGGATATTAACCCTCAAGCACCGACACATGTTTTAGTGATACCTAAAAAACACATCGAGACCCTTGTCGATATCGTTGATGAAGATACTCAGCTGATGGGGGATATTATGCAAGTGGCGACTAAAGTGGCCGAAATGGAAGGTTTGAATGAGTCAGGTTACCGCACTGTTTTCAATTGCAAGCAAGATGGTGGGCAAGAGGTTTACCACATTCATTTGCACCTTTTAGGTGGCCGGTCCATGACATGGCCGCCTGGCTAGCAAGAAAGCTTATCCCTGAGCTTTAAATACCTTAAATAACGCTGTTTTGAAATGGCCCCTTCTTCGACCTTGTCTTTTACAGCGCACTTTGGCTCTTTAATGTGCAGGCAATTGCTAAACTTGCAGTGTTCTGCCCAAGCCTTAATTTCGCGGTAACCATAAGCAAGGGTTTGTTCATTAATATTAGCTAGCCCAAAAATATTAACGCCAGGGCTATCAATAATATCACCACCTTCTGGCAGCTTATAAAGTGTGGTCGCGGTCGTGGTGTGTTTGCCTAAACCAGATGCTGTCGACAGTACTTTTGTCTGTAATGCTAAATCGGGAAGTAATGCATTAGTAATGCTGGATTTTCCGACACCCGATTGTCCAACTAGAATGCTTATTTCACCCTGTAGACGTTGCCTAAGGTTCTCCAGTCCCGTTTTTTCGAGGACGCTCACCTCGATAATCTCATAGCCCAAGCCTCGGTAAACCTTTATAAGTGCATCGGTTTCAAGTCGAGAGGCTTCATCCAATAAATCAACTTTATTAAGGACGATAAGGGGGGCGATGCCTTGTAATTCACAAACAATAAGGTATTGATCCAGCAGTAAGGCATCAATGCTTGGTTTAACCGCTAGAATGACCACAATCTGATCGAGGTTGGCAGCAACAGGGCGAACGCTACCATTTTTTGCTGGCCTTGATAGTAAGGAACGGCGTTCAAGAATCTTTTCCACGCGGCCAGCATCGTCCTCAGTACGAATCCATTCAACATTATCACCAACTGCGGGCTGCTCTAGTCGACTTCTTTTTTTACAACGTGCAATTTTGCCCTGATTATCTTCAATTAAAAGTGATTGACCTAGGTGGGCTATAACGCGCCCTGTTATTAAAGGTGCGCTTTCTTTAGACATATTAAGGTGCTTCTTTGGTTAATCGTTTCAGATGGTTGATTCTAGTGCTGGCAGACGGATGGCTATGATGAAACTTAGAATACAGCGGGTCAGGTGTTAGGGTGCTTGCATTTTCTTTATACAGCTTAACAAGGGCCTGGATAAGGTACTCAGGGTGACTCATTGTGCTGGCAAAGGCATCGGCTTCAAATTCAAATTTACGTTGAAAGTAACTGCTAATAGGTTGTAAAAAAAAGGTAAAAACGGGAAGAATTAAAATAAATAACAGTAGGGCAGTCGCTGGGTTCATTTGCTCAACGCCTAAGCCCGCATAAAACCATTCTTGTTGACTAAGCCAACCTAATAAGGCAAACCCTGCTACGGTCATTAATGTAGACACCCGCATTTGTTTACTTATGTGTTTGCATTTAAAGTGGCCCAGTTCGTGCGCTAATACAGCCTCAATCTCATTGGTATTAAGTGAGTCGATCAATGTATCGTAAAAAACAATCCGCTTATGACGGCCAAGACCGGTGAAATAGGCGTTTCCATGTCCTGAACGGCGTGAACCATCCATAACGTAAATACCTTTGCTCTGAAAGCCGCATTGTTCAAAAAGTTGTTGAATACGTTGCTTTAGATCACCGTCTTCAAGCGGAGTGAATTTATTGAATAAAGGTGCAATAAGCGTGGGGACTAACCACGTCATTAAAAACGTAAAAGAAATAACTAATAGTGCAGCATATAGCCACCAGTAATTCCCCATTTTTTCCATCACCCAAAGCAAGGCGTATAAAAAGGGTGCACCAATCATTAGCATAAGCGAAAGCTGTATGAGCTGGTCCTTAATAAATTGGCTAGCGTTGCTACGGTTAAAGCCGAATGCCTGCTCTACTTTAAAAACTTGATAAATTTCAATGGGTAATTCGATAAAGTGGGAGAGGATGAATATAGACATCATTAAGGCAACCCCTGAATAAATATCATGTGGGATATAACTACCGATCACTAATGACAAGGCACTGACTAAACCACCCAGTGTTAAGGCGATTAAAATAGCGCAACTGACCAGCGTACTGACGTTGGAAACCTTTATTTTTGCAAGGGTGTAATCGGCTGCTTTTTGGTGGGCTTCGAGGTTGATTTTTTCCTTGAAATCATTTGGGACTGCATTCCTGTGTTGCTGTACATAAGCGGTTTGGCGAGTATTTAACCAAATCGTTAATAATGTAGATAAGGTTAAAAAAAGCAAGAAAAGGTAGCTGAATTCATTCATAATTTCATTAAAGTATAGGTTGGTATAATCTTGATCAAGATAAGGATGGTAAAGAATGGCGATAGATAAGCAGCATTTAATTTGGATAGACCTTGAAATGACGGGCTTAGAACCTGAAACAGATTCTATCATTGAAATAGCAACCGTTGTGACAGATAAAGAACTGAATATCCTAGCAGAGGGCCCCGTGTTAGCGATACGCCAGACAAAGGAAAAGATGGATGGTATGGATGCATGGAATCAAAAACATCATGGCCAATCTGGTTTAATTGAACGTGTCCTTAATAGTTCACTAAATGAAGCGGCAGTGGAAGAGGAAACGTTGGCCTTTTTAAAGCAATGGCTGCCGGCGGGCGCATCGCCGATGTGTGGCAATAGTATTTGTCAGGATAGGCGCTTTATGGCAAAAACGATGCCCAAGCTTGAAGCGTTCTTTCACTATCGAAACTTAGATGTGAGCACGCTAAAAGAATTGGCCAACCGTTGGGCGCCAGAGATTATGAAAGGGTTGACGAAAAAATCGACACATCAGGCGTTAGATGATGTGATTGAGTCCATTGATGAGTTGAAATACTATCGAGAAAACTTTTTAAAATACTAGCGATGCATTCTCGTTGATTTTTGTGACTTGTTGCTGGACAGCCCATTGAACGTGCTCGCGAATAATAGGGTCGTTATGATGTAGGCGTGTGTTTAATGCGCGGATGATATCGCTACTGGCAGGTGCGTTGCCCAGTGCGATAGCAATGTTTCTAACCCAGCTGCTAAAACCAATTCTACGAATCGCCGACCCTTCTGTTTTTGATAAAAAAGTGTCCTCGCTCCAATGAAAAATAGTGAGTAAATCAATGGTGTTTAAGTTTTTCCTAGGAATGAAATCTTTTTCATCAGTGAGTTGAGCAAATCGGTTCCAAGGGCAAACTTGTTGGCAGTCATCACAACCATAAATATGGTTGCCCATTAAGGGGCGAAGCTCTTCTGGAATAGAACCTTTTAACTCAATCGTTAGGTATGAAATACAACGCCTTGAGTCAACCGTATAGGGGGCAATGATGGCTTGAGTCGGGCAAATGCTCATGCAGTCAGTGCATTGGCCGCAGTGATCGGTGACTGGGGTATCAACCGGTAACGGTAAATCAACATAGAGCTCGCCTAGAAAAAACCATGAGCCAGCGTCCTTATTGATAATATTACTGTGCTTGCCCATCCAGCCTAATCCAGCCTTTTGGGCAATCGCTTTTTCCATAACAGGCGCGCTATCAACAAATGCGCGGTAACCAAACTCACCTACTTTATCGGTAATGAGGTTGGCTAGTTTCTGTAGTTTTTTTCTTAGAACTTTGTGGTAATCACGGCCTAATGCATACCGAGATATGTAAGCTTGTATTGGGTCACTCATCAGCTGGTTGGTTTGATTCATCGGCTCTGGAAGGTAATCCATTCGGCATGAAATAATACGTAATGTGCCAGGAATAAGTTCAGCTGGTTGAGTACGTTTGATGCCATGTTTTTGCATATAAGCCATATCACCATGAAAACCAGCCGCTAACCAATGATCTAATTGTTTTTCAGCCTCAGATAACTCAGTGTTTGTGATACCAACCTGTTGGAAGCCAAGCGCTTGGCCCTGTGCTTTAATATCAAGGGCTAATTGCTGAAAGTTAATGTTTTGCTGGTTCATTGTTAGTAGGATACCGGAAAGGTTTTTTAAAAAATATAAAGCCAGCAAAAAACACTGCTTTAACAATGGTGATTAGGCAGTGTGTTGAAGCATAATCATGCTTTAATAAGTAGCTATTTAGTGAATGACAGGCACCTGCTGAAAGAAACGCTAGAACAACTTCCTCCTATTTTTACAAACGACGTTATGACTTATCCATTATTTACCGCCGAACAATCACGCACGATAGACCACCGAGTATCCAGTACATCATCGGTATCAAGTTATGACTTAATGAAGCGAGCAGGGCAAGGATTGTTTCAATGCATTCAAAGCATGTCGTTACATGCTGAACAGGTTCATATTTTTTGTGGTGGCGGGAATAATGCTGGGGATGGCTATGTGTTGGCTAAGTTACTAATTGAGGCGAATGTTCGTACTCAAATATACGCAGTAGCCGATACCGAGTATTTAACAGGCGATGCACTTAAAGCATTTAATGAACTGAATGAAATAACATCGGTAATAACGACCTTGCCCGATAAGTTAGACGGAGGAGTGGTGGTTGATGCATTGCTTGGCACTGGATTAACAAAGCCAATAAGCGGCCAGTTTTTAGCCGCTGTTACGTTAATAAATGCAGCAACGGGCCCTGTACTAGCCGTTGATATTCCATCGGGCCTCAATGCAGATACTGGTTGTGCACAAGGCGTTGCGGTTTGTGCCGATATCACCCTAAGCTTTATTGTATTAAAGAAAGGCTTGTACACTGGAGATGGTCCTCATTATTGTGGAGAGGTGCGTTTAGATGACTTACTGGTTGGGCAAGACATGATAGCCCCAGAAAAACCAACCGCTAAACTAATTGCATTTAATGATGTCAAAAGAAACCTTAAACGGCGCGCCAGAAATACCCATAAAGGTCATTATGGCCATGTGTTATTGGTGGGTGGGAATACTGGGTATAGCGGATCAATTCGTTTGGCAGGGGAGGCCGCCTTAAGAGTGGGTTCGGGCCTCGTCAGTATTGCCACCAAAAATGAGCATGCCGCTCTAATAACCATGGCTCGACCAGAGCTGATGTGCCATGGTGTCAATGACAAGCAGGGGTTAAATGCATTAAGCAACCAATGCACAGTATTGGGTATCGGCCCCGGCTTGGGGCAAACAGCTTGGTCAAAAATGTTATTCGACACTGCATTGGAACAAAACTTACCATTAGTCGTTGATGCAGACGGGCTTAACTTATTGGCTAAAGAGCCAAGGGAAAACAACCAAGGGGTGTTGACACCTCACCCAGCTGAGGCGGCTAGGCTATTAAACTGTACAACGGCTGAAATTCAAGCTGATCGCTTTTTTGCGGTTCAAGCCTTGCAGAAAAAATACGGTGGTGTGGTTGTTTTAAAAGGTTCAGGAAGCTTGATATGCGGTGGTGAAGACGTGTTAGTGTGTGA
>JAHRWG010000332.1 GCA_019090295.1 Cycloclasticus sp.
GCATGATAAATCTAGCCCTGAAATTATTGCTGATACCTTCGGAATGAGCAAAGGTGCCTTTAAAAAAGCCATTGGTGGTTTATATAAGCAACGAATTATTAGTATTGAAAAAACCGGCATTCGCCTCATCAAGCAATAACCCTTCACCCCAAACATAGAGCAAACACCATGACACAAAGTAAAAAATACGATAGCCGCATTTCTCAAACAAACGACACCTGGACAGCTGAAATAACACGCCGAGCTAGCGTAAAAAAAACAGTGGTATCAAAAATGCAAGACGGTTTTAAAACCGAAGCTGATGCCAAAAAATGGGCTGATAAAGAGTTGGCCATGTTCCTTACTAAGCAAGGCGAGCACAATAAGCGTCGTGCTGCGAAGCGTAAGTAACGCACGAAGCACCTACATAAGGTTGCCCTTTTGTACTTATCGCCACATAGCTCTATACCCGACCACGAAATAGAGCTATCCGCGATACGCTCGCAAGGTGCTGGCGGGCAAAATGTTAACAAAGTTTCGACCGCTATCCACCTGCGGTTTGATATCAATGCCTCATCACTCAGCAGCTTCTACAAACAACGCCTACTGAACTTAGCTGATCAACGGATCAATAAAGATGGCGTTATTATCATCAAGGCCCAGCAGCACCGCACCCAAGAAAAAAACAAAACCGAGGCTTTATCTCGCCTACAAGCACTCATTCAACAGGCAGTCATCACGCAGCCGCCTCGACGCGCTACCAAACCGTCTAAAAATGCACGAAAAAAGCGCATGGACAAAAAAACTCAGCGTGGCAAAGTAAAAAGCTTACGTGGAAAGGTTTCTGATTAAGCACCCTTAAATTTGCTAATAAAAAGCCACCAATTTCTTTTCTAATAGTTTTTTTAAACGGTATAGAGTAATCTTTTAAGCAAGAGCTTACTCATTGACCCTTGAAAACATGATGCCTGTGCAGACGAACAAAACTGTTAACCCGATTGTTCTTTTTTCAATCAACCATCCCAAAGTAATCACTGGCTTAATGGTCATGATTACCTTGTTACTGGTCATGGCAGCAGCACTCCCAAATTTCTACCCACAACAGCTATCATTCTTACCAACACTTAAGGTCGATACCGACCCTGAAAATATGCTGTCGAGCGACGAACCCGCACGGCTGTTTAATCATCAAATGAAACGTGCCTTCACCCTGAACGATATGGTTGTGGTTGGCATTACCAATGATCACCACCAAGAAGGGGTATTTAACCCGCAAACATTAAAAAACATTTATCGGCTCACCCAATTTGCCCTTGCATTACACTGGCCCGATGAGAAAAACGAGGGTAAAACAGCCGGTGTTATTTCGGCCGATTTAATTGCACCCTCCACCGTTGATAATATGGAACAAGGCGGCCTAGGCACCGTTAACTTCAACTGGTTGATGCCCAAACCACCCACCACGGCTGCCGATGCCATCGCTATTCGTGATCGAGCAAAAAACATCCCTTTTCTTGATGGCACACTCGTTAGCGATGATGGCAAGGCCATTGCCTTATACCTACCGTTAACCGACAAACACCTTAGTTATCAAATTAGTCAGCAACTATTAGCCGAGATTGCCCGCTTTGGTGACACCCAAGAAAACTACTATATAACTGGATTACCGGTTGCAGAAGATACCTTTGGCGTAGAAATGTTTAAGCAAATAGCTATTTCTGCCCCGCTTGCTATGTTGGTTATTTTCTTATTGTTATGGTGGTTTTTTAAACGGCTTATTTTCATCACCTCCCCCATGATCGTTGCGGTTGTTTGTGCCTTATCGACGATGAGTCTGCTGATCATCACTGGCAATACCATCCACATCATGAGTTCCATGATCCCCATTTTCATTATGCCCATAGCCATATTGGATGCAATTCACATCTTGTCAGATTTTTTTGATCGTTATGGGCAATTTCGAGATAAGCGCAAAACCGTTATTTATGTGATGGATGAGTTATTTAAGCCCATGCTAATTACCACCTTAACCACGATGGCTGGCTTTGCATCATTAGCATTAACGCCCATACCGCCCGTACAAACATTTGGTATTTACATTACCGTTGGTGTGTTTTTAGCATGGATTTGGACGGTGACATTTATTCCAGCCTTTATTGTGTCTATTTCCGATGAAACACTGGCTCGTTTTATTAAAAAAAGTGAGCACACCGCAACCTCAACCAATGGTTTAATGGCTTGCCTATTAAAAAAGGCTGGTTGCTTCACCTATCAACACCCAGCACTCATTACCGTAACGACCCTTGTGCTAACCATTATTGCTGGCTATGGCATTAGCCAAATCAATGTTAATGATAACCCAACCAAATGGTTTGCACCCTCACACCCTATTCGCGTGGCAGATCGTGTCTTAAATGAGCATTTTGGTGGCACCTATATGGCCTATTTAGCCTTTGAAGTAGATGACACGCTGAGCAGTAATACACCCGCCAAACCTGCACTATTAAACCGGCTAGCGCTAGCCAGCCAACAGGCCCAACAAGAAGGTTACATCAATGCCGAGTCCATATTCAATGTGCTACAACACACGATTCAGCAGCACCAAGGCAATAGCGATGACTTAAGCACGCAATTAAACAAACTCGTTAATACACGCATTGATAGCGCTAGCGATGAAACATACGACACATGGGATCAAGCACAGCTATTTTTAGACCGTGAACGCCAGCGTTATGAGCTATTCAAGCAACCCGATGTACTTAACTATATGGCTGGTTTACAGCACCATATAAACTCGCTAAGTGTCGTTGGAAAATCTAATAGCCTTGCCGATATTGTTAAAACGGTTCACCGTGAACTCCTGTTGGGCAACCCTGAAGAGTTTAGAATTCCATCCTCGGCCAATGCGGTTGCTCAAACCCTCATCACCTATCAAAACAGCCATCGCCCTGATGATTTATGGCACTTTGTTAGCCCCGACTTTAGGCAATCTAGCCTATGGGTGCAGCTTAAAAGTGGTGACAATAAAGACATGCTTTATGTAGAACAGCAAGTCGCTGAATACATTAAATTACACCCCATGCCGCATCAACTAAAAGCCAGTTGGTTTGGCTTAACCCACATTAATGTTGTCTGGCAGGAAAAAATGGTTAAAGGCATGGTTAAGTCTTTCGCCGGTAGCTTTGTTGTTGTTTTTATCATGATGGCTCTGTTGTTTAGATCCGTTCTTTGGGGCTTACTATCGATGATCCCGCTAACGGTAACCGTTGGCCTTATTTACGGCATTATTGGGCTCATCGGTAAAGATTATGATATGCCCGTCGCCATCCTAAGTTCTTTAAGCATTGGCCTTGCCATTGATTACGCCATTCATTTTCTAAGCCGTGCACGTGAATACACCGAGCGTTACGGCTCGTGGCAAGCTGCAATAGACCCCCTTTTTAGTGAACCGGCCATGGCTATTTCACGCAATGCAATTGTTGTTGGCGTTGGCTTTTTACCCCTCTTAGCCGCCCCATTAGTGCCGTATCAAACCGTTGGGATTTTTATTGCCGCTATATTAGTGCTAGCGGGCATTAGTTCATTGTTTATATTGCCCGCGTTACTCACCCTCACGCAAAAATACTTTTTTAAAAGCCAGCCCTAGTCCGCTGCACATGGAGTTCATTATGCCTTTAAAATCAGCCACCTTTGCCCTCTCACTGTTGCTTAGCTCAACCTGCTTACTCGCAGCTACCCCAAGTGTTGATGAGATTATTCACCGCACCAATCAAATGGCTTACTACCAAGCGAATGATGGCCGAGCCAAGGTTAAAATGACCATCCATGATGCTCAAAACCGTACTCGAACACGCGAGTTCATTATCCTACGCCGTGATGAACCTCGCTCCGATAGCATTGAGGGCAAAAGCTACCTCGGTGAACAAAAATTATATGTGTATTTTAATCGTCCAGCCGACGTCAATAAAATGGTTTTTATGGTGCACAAAAAAATATTAGCTGATGATGACCGCTGGCTATATTTACCGGCCTTAGACTTGGTTAAACGTATAGCATCCTCCGATAAGAGAACCAGTTTTGTCGGCTCAAATTTTCTGTACGAAGATGTATCAGGACGACGCTTAACAGACGATCAACATGCCCTGATAGGCCAGGATGACAATTATTACATTATCGAAAACACCCCCATCAACAAAGCCAATGTTGAGTTTTCAAAGTATATTATGTACATCCATAAAGCATCATTTTTGCCCATA
>JAHRWG010000337.1 GCA_019090295.1 Cycloclasticus sp.
CGTTCAACCACAACCATGTTTGGTGCAGTTAAACCTGGTATCAGATCGCATTCACCCTTCTTCCAATCTTTAACATCTAAAGGTTGAGCCAATTCTCCAGCCGTATCGTGAAGTAAAGGAACGGTGACGATATCTTTCTCTACACCCAAAACACCCACAGACACTTCGGAGAACTTCTTGGCGATACCTTTATATATTTCCCAGTCAGATTTTGATTCCCAAGCAGGGTCAACAGCCGTTGATAGTGGGTGAATAAAAGGGTGCATATCTGAAGTATTTAGATCATCTTTTTCATACCATGTTGCAGTCGGTAGAACGATATCCGAATACATACAGGTTGATGACATTCTGAAATCCAGAGTTGTCACTAGGTCCAGTTTGCCTGTTGCGCCCTCTTCAACCCATTCTGCTTCTTGAGGTTTAAATCCACCCTGTTGGCCTAAATCATCATTCATAACCCCATTCTTAGCACCCAATAGATACTTAAGCATGTATTCATGCCCTTTACCTGATGAGCCTAATAAGTTTGAACGCCAGATAAACATATTCCTAGGGAAATTTTCTGGTGCATCTGGCGCTTCAGCAGCAAACTTCAGGTCGCCACTTTTTAACTGCTCAACCACATAATCTTTCGGCTCCAAACCAGCTGCCGCTGCATCTTTAGTGATCTGCAGTGGGTTACGATTCAGTTGAGGTGCTGATGGCAACCAGCCCATACGCTCTGCTTTGATATTGTAATCAAGCATGTGCTCAGGAAACTCATTCTTATCAGCCATTGGTGACAAGACTTCATGAATGCTCACTTTTTCATGACGCCACTGTGAAGAGTGGTTATAGAAGAAAGACGTGCCATTCATTTGACGAGGTGGTCGAGACCAATCCAAACCAAATGCAAGTGGTAACCAGCCCGTTTGTGGACGCAATTTTTCCTGTCCCACATAGTGAGCCCAACCACCACCAGATTGACCAATACAGCCGCACATCATCAGCATATTGATAACACCACGGTAGTTCATGTCCATGTGATACCAATGGTTCATCGCAGCCCCAATGATGATCATTGATTTGCCGTGAGTTTTATTTGCAGTATCTGCAAACTCACGCGCTACTTTGATCACTTTATCAGGCGATACGCCGGTGATTTTTTCTTGCCAAGCCGGTGTGCCTGGAACATCAATATCAAAGCTGGCAGCAACATTATCACCACCTAGACCACGATCAAGGCCGTAGTTAGCCATCATCAAGTCATAAACAGTCGCAACGATTAGTTCTTTGCCGTCTGCATCTTTAATGATTTTAGTCGGGACATTTTTGACCAAAATTTGCTCATGACCATCAGCAGTCCAATGTTCATTTGAAGCATCACCTGCAAAGTTAGGGAATGAAACAGCAGAGATGTCATTACCAATCAATGACAGTTGAAGCTTGGTCTCTTTACCTTTAAGTCCTTCACGCTCATCAATGTTCCACTTGCCTTTCTCACCCCAGCGATAACCGATAGACCCTTGTGGAGAAACCAGCTCATTGCTTGTTTCATCAAAGCCAATCGTTTTCCATTCTGGGTTGTTTTCTTGGCTAAGATTATCAATCAAATCAGATGCGCGTAGGAAACGTGTTGATTTCAGAGAAGCGTCGTCATGCTTATCTAGTACAACCAACATTGGCATATCCGTGTACTGACGAACATAATCAGTGAAGTATTCACTTGGATTGTCTAAGTGAAACTCTTTTAAGATAACGTGACCAAACGCCATTGCCAAAGCTGCATCTGTGCCCTGTTTAGGGTTGAGCCACTCATCTGTTAATTTTGAAACTTCTGCATAATCCGGTGTAATCGAGACTGTTTTAGCCCCTTTATAGCGAACCTCTGTAAAGAAGTGAGCATCCGGTGTTCGTGTTTGAGGAACATTAGACCCCCAAGCAATAATATAATTAGAGTTATACCAATCGGCAGATTCAGGTACATCTGTCTGTTCACCCCAAACCATTGGAGAGGCAGGTGGTAAATCACAATACCAATCGTAGAAACTAAGGCAAACACCACCAATCAATGAAAGGTAGCGTGAACCTGCTGCATAAGAGACCATCGACATCGCAGGAATTGGAGAAAATCCAATCACGCGATCTGGTCCATATTCTTTAGCCGTATAAACGTTCGCTGCTGCGATCATTTCATTAGTTTCGTCCCAGCTAGAACGAACAAAACCACCCAATCCACGCTTAGATTTGTATGACTCTGCTTTTTCTTTGTCTTCAACAATAGAGGCCCAAGCATCGACCGGCTCCATTGAGCGGCGCGCTTCACGCCAAAGTTTCAATAAAGGTTTACGGATTTTAGGATACTTCAGGCGGTTGGCGCTATAGAGATACCAAGAGTAGCTTGCGCCACGTGGACAGCCTCTAGGCTCATGGTTAGGTAGGTCTGGACGTGTTCTTGGGTAATCTGTTTGCTGAGTTTCCCAAGTCACAAGACCATTTTTGACATAGATCTTCCATGAACAAGAACCGGTACAGTTCACACCATGTGTCGAACGTACTACCTTGTCATGCTGCCAACGTTGACGATAACTATCTTCCCACTCGCGGCTTTCATTGGTCGTTTCACCATGACCTTCTGAAAACTCGCCTACTTTTTTCTTAAAAAACTGTAAACGATCAAGAAACTGACTCATTCTTCTCTCCGTTGATTCTAACTATCTTTTATTAGCCAGCTGTTACACCGGTAATTTAACACGGTAACCGCTGCTCCCAAGAGCAGCTGTTATCTCTTCCTTTAACTTGCCTTTTAAGGGTTATGGAATTCCGCACCTTTTCTTAAGTAAAACCACCAGTTAAGCACTAAACATACTGCATAAAAAATAGCGAAACCGTACAAGGCATTTTCAGGCGTTGTTAACTTAATCTGCTCACCCAGTACTTGAGGAATATAAAAAGCACCATAGGCCGCAACAGCTGATGTCCAACCCAAAACAGGGCCTGCTTGTTCTTTGTTAAAGACCATGGCGATGGTACGGAATGTTGAACCATTGCCCACACCCGTTGCAGCAAAAAGAATCAAGAACAACACTAGAAAGGGAACGAAGAACTCTTCTGGCGCTGCTGAGTTATAGGCTGCCTTCATATAGTAAGCAACACCTAATGCGCTTGCTATCATAAGTACTGCACAGATCTGCGTTACTTTGGCACCGCCCATCTTGTCGGCGATCCACCCACCTACTGGACGAATTAACGCACCAATAAATGGTCCCATCCAAGCATACATAAGTGCACTCGGGCCATTTGCATTCACCAAATCATGATTCATAACGCCATCAACCATTACATGCTGATAACCAAAAATAACCTTTATTGATAATGCGAAAGCCGCTGAAAAGCCAATAAATGAACCAAAAGTCATTGTGTAAATGATACTCATAATCCAAGTATGGACATTGCCAAATATTTTATATTGGCGTTTAAGGCTGGTCCCTATTTCACCCGGAATCAGCTTTAGTAGGAAAACGGTTAAGTTAATAACAATAACTAGAACGATTTCTTTTGGAACGCCCCAACCTGACCCGTTCGCACCCTCTGGTAACATTAACCACAAACCAAAAATTGCAACACCTAAAGCAATTGATAGCATCATGACTATTTTTGAAATAGAGGCTATTGGGCCTGGTATTCCAGGCGAAACATGTTCATCGCGAATATTATTCATACCAAACCAGCCGATTGCAGCCAATGGTATTAAGAAAAGCAGCCAAACAAACCCAGCATTCTGAATCCAGGTCTCTGTACCGGCAGGAATTTTGCCAATCAATGTACCACTGCTGCTTTGCAATACCATTGAGTCGCCGCCCAATGTTCCAAACAAGCTAAATGTCATCGCCAACGGCACGAGAATTTGCATGGTGGTTACACCAAAGTTACCCAAGCCTGCATTCAGACCTAACGCCAAACCCTGCTGTTTCTTAGGAAAGAAAAAACTAATATTTGACATCGATGATGCAAAATTACCACCACCAAAACCGGATAATAACGCCAGTATTTGAAAGGTCCATAATGGGGTTGTCGGATCAGATAATGCCAAACCTGTCCCAACGGCTGGCAACATTAGCAAGGCTGTTGTAAAAACAATGGTATTACGTCCACCACAAATACGAATAAAGAAACTACTTGGAATTCTTAATGTAGCTCCTGTTAAACCTGCAATGGCCATTAGAGTAAACAGCTCTGACTTTTCAAAAGCAAAACCAATATTCAACATCTGTACGGTAATAATCCCCCAGTACAGCCAAACTGCAAAGCCACACAGCAAACTAGGGATTGAAATCCAAAGGTTTCTATTAGCAATCGCCTTACCCTCTTTCTCCCAAAAACCAGCGTCTTCTACATCCCACTTATCTATATCTGCCACAATTTACTCCTGTCGTAAAACAATCAAATTACCTTAAATAAAACAACTAACCCTAGCTAAACAGTTCTCTAGAACGGCCTGCATTACGCTGAGCCAAACAGCTCATTACCTTTCTTAAGCTGGATAATTGAGTAATTCATCCAGATCATACAAACACCTACCAGCCCAAACAACAGCATAAAGCAAGACGTACGGACACTCGTCAGATCAGACAGCATGCCAAAGAATATGGGGAGAGTGAATCCACCCAAGCCACCTAGAACACCCACCATTCCACCAACTGACCCCATGTTGCTTGGGTAGTAATCATGCAGAATTCGGTAGACACTTGCCTTACCAAAGCCCATCGCCATTCCTACAACGAAGACCAGTGCCGTAAAAGGCCAAACGCCTAAGCTAATATCAAAAGCCATATCGCCTTTCATGCCATGAATAATAAAACTGGTTTGCGGGTATGACAAAACAAACAAACAACTTGCTGAAATCCAAAACACCCACCAGTTCACAACCCTTGCACCCGCTTTATCTGAGACGTACCCGCCCAGTGCTCGGACAAGCCCTGATGGCAGCGTGAAGATGATGGTAATAAACGATGCTGTTTTTAAGTCCATACCGTATTCACCTACGTAGTACCTTGGTAGCCAAAGTGCTAACGCAACAAACCCACCAAATACAAAATAGTAATAAAGGCCAAAACGCCACACTCTAAGCTCTTTAAGCGGGGCAAGTTGATCTGATAATTTTTTATGTGTGCCTTCGCGCTTACGCTTTTCTTGCGTTGGGTCGTTATAAGTAAACAACCAAAAAAGGATAGCCATCACCAGCATTGCAATGGAGTATATCTTTGGAACCATTTGCCAACCTGCCGCTACAACAATCATAGGCGCGACCAAGTTAGTAATAGCAGCACCCGCATTACCAGCTCCAAAAATACCCATCACCGTACCCTGCTTATCTTTTTCAAACCAAGCGGAGGTGTAAGCAATACCAATGGCAAAAGACCCACCGGCTAAGCCAACAAAAAGCCCTGCAATCAAATACTGCCAATACTCAGACGCAAGTGCTAGCCCGTAGGTTGCAGCCGACACCAGAAGCATCTGAATAAAGAAGACAATCCGACCGCCATAACGATCCGTCAATATACCCAGCGGCAAACGTGTAATTGACCCTGTTAATATTGGCGTGGCAATTAATATCCCAAACTCAGTATCACTTAAGCCCAATTCCTCTTTAATTTTTAAAC
>JAHRWG010000333.1 GCA_019090295.1 Cycloclasticus sp.
GGCATTAGATTGAATAATTATAATAACTCGCCTATTTCTCTCTCGGCCCTCTACTGTATCGTTGCTTTCAATAGGGTGGTTGTCTCCGTATCCAACAGCAGAAAGTCGACTCGGCTCAATACCATACTTTGTAAATAAGTGAACTACGCTCGCTGCTCGAGAGGCAGATAATTCCCAATTAGATGGGTATTCGAATGTGCTAATTGGAATATTGTCGGTAAAGCCTTCTACTTGGATAGAGTTTTTGATTTTTCGGAGGGGTTTTGCAATTTTCCAAAGCACCCGCAACGCTCTATCAGATAACAATGCATTACCACTACCAAATAACATATTACTATTCAGTTCAACTTCAACCCATAAATCTGTTTTTTCAACTGACACTAAATCATCGTCAATCAATGGTGAAAGGTTTGCATTCAATTGGTTATCTAATTGTTCCAATAACTCTGACTCTGCTACTGAATAATCTGCATCAAGAATACTATCAATAATAGCCGCTGAATTTGTGGGGGGAGAATCAGTAAATAGTTCAGGAATAATTTTATCACCCCCACTCCCCATTTCCATTAATTTATTGATAAGTTGCTTATTTTGAAGTAAATCCCCTATCTCGATGGGTTGCATTGATCTTGGTTTGCCTTTAAACGCACCATCTAGGGTAGATGAAAGTACTCTATACTTGCCTTCGTTCACCGAAGAAACAGAGTACATAACGACAAAAAATGCAAAAAGTAACGTAATAAAGTCTGCATAAGAAACAAGCCACCTTTCATGGTTTTCAGTCTCTTCTATCGCCCGCTTTCGTCTAACCATTTTTCAAAGGTAACCCTGTAGTTTTATTTCTACGTTTCGTGGGTTTTCACCTTCAGCTATTGAGGCAATACCCTCGATAATCATTTCTCGTGCTTGCGAATGAGCATGTATTTGTGTCTTTAGTTTTGATGCAACAGGCAATAAAAAAAGGTTGGCCAACCCTACACCATAAATGGTTGCCACGAATGCTGTCGCTATTCCCCCACCTAGTTTGCTTGGGTCAGACAAATTTTGCATGACGTGTATCAACCCCATCACGGCGCCTATAATTCCTATCGTTGGCGAGTACCCTCCCATTGCATCATACACTTTTGCACTTTGTAATTGCTTTGCTTCAACTGCTTCTAATTCTAGTAAGAGAGTGTCCCTGATAACCTCAGGCTCTCCACCATCGACCAATAATTGCAAACCCTTTTTAGCAAAACGATCATTTTCTTCATCGACAACAGCTTCTAAACCAAGCAACCCTTCTCGCCTAGCTATTTCACTCCACTCTATTATTTTTTTAAGGTTATCTTTCAGCCCAAGTTTGGGCGGCCAAATAACCCAAGCAAACAAACGTAGGGAGCCTAAGTAAACTTTTAGTGATGACTGTAATAAAGCAGCGCCGAGTGTTCCACCAATAACAATAACTGCCGCAGGCCCATTGACTAACGAACTTAAGTGTCCGCCTTCAAGTAGGTTACCCCCTAAAATGGCGCCAAAACCAATAATAACGCCTAAAATAGTTAAAATATCCAAGCAATTCCCCACAATAAGGCAAACTCAAATTGAATTATTTTAAAGTTGCCTTTCCAAGCTAGTTAATACGACTAGCCTAAGTTTAATATACTTTTACTCTTCACCAATACAAAATACTTGCAAAGGTTCAGCCCCTCTTCAGTGGTCACTAACTCTCTTTATGCGTAACGGTTTAGCATGCCAGGTATGTCTAGAATAATTGCTATTCCTCCATCACCTGTAATTGTTGCTCCAGCCAAACCACCCACTTGGGTTAGCAAAGCACCTAATGGCTTAATAACAACTTCTTCTTGACCCATTAGTTGATCTACAACAAAACCAATATGCTGATGTCCAGAACTAACCACTACAACATGTTGATTTTGATTGTTAGATTCATCTTTAACATACCCAGGAATCAGCCATTCATTTAGATAATAAAGTGGCACCGCTTTACCCCGCACCAACACAACTAATTCGCCATTAATTAAATTCGTATTTGATAAATCCAAACTTAAAATTTCAACCACACTAGATAGAGGCAGTGCAAAAGCTTGGCCAGATAGTTTTACCATTAGAGTCGACATAATGGCCAATGTTAATGGTAACTTAATGACGATTTTACTGCCTGTACCAAAATTAGACTCGACATGAACCGTTCCATTCATACCGGTAATACGAGTCTTAACGACATCCATTCCAACACCTCTACCTGACACATCGGATATCTCTGTTTTGGTAGAAAAACCAGCGGCGAAAATCAAATTATAGCATTCTGTATCAGTTAGTCTTGAAGCACTTTCCTCATCCATCATTCCTTTTGTAACAGCACTTTTTCTTAGCACCTCTGCGTCCATTCCTTTACCATTATCCTCAATGGTTAAAAGGATATGGTCACCTTCTTGGTAGGCACTCAACACAACTAAGCCTTCCTCGGGCTTTCCTGCTGCTACCCTTTCTTCAGGTGTTTCAATACCATGATCCACGGCATTACGAACCAAATGAACTAAGGGGTCTGCCAGTGCTTCAACTAAATTTTTATCTAAATCAGTTTCTTCTCCAACCAATTCTAAGGCTATTTTTTTCTTAAGCGTTCTTGCCAAATCTCTCACGACTCGAGGAAAACGTCCAAACACTTTTTTAATTGGCTGCATGCGCGTTTTCATGACGGCTAACTGAAGATCGGCAGTCACAATATCAAGGTTCGAAATCGCTTTTGTCATTTCATCTTCTTCATGACCAGAGCGTAGTTTAGTCAGCCTATTTCGCACTAAAACTAGCTCGCCAACCATATTCATGATTTCGTCTAAGCGTTTGGTATCAACTCGAACTGATGTCTCTGCCACTACCTTCGTTTTCTTTTTCTCACCTGTGGCTGGTTTTAAATCTGCACTTGGAGCTGGGGCATTAACAGTTTCAGGGAGCACCTCTGGTTTTGACACTATTGCCGACTCAGGCTCTTTAGCATTTTGTAAAGGCTCCGCCTTACTTACACCCGCTGTTGGTCCTTTACCCTGACCATGAAGCTCATCGAGTAGCTGATCAAACTCAGCTTCACTTATATCTCCTGAAACCGTCTCTTTTTGTGCAGTAGTTTCTACTACAGGCTCTACCAAGGGTGCTGATGGTGCTTTATTTTTGCCATGAAGTTCATCGAGCAGCTGCTCAAACTCATCTTCAGTTATATCATCAGGAGATGTAGCCATTGTTTCTTCTGGTATCAGCGGTTCTTCAGCGACAGTTGA
>JAHRWG010000334.1 GCA_019090295.1 Cycloclasticus sp.
GAGTTCGTCGGCAGCGTCAGATGTGTATAAGAGACAGGCCTTAAGTTTCGACACCCTGATAAATTGCGGGCATTACGGTCAGCCAACCGGAACAGTCGATTACAACCTATCGCCGATACTCTTGAAGAGTCGTGTTATCAAACCCTACAGATTGTTGATGAAGAAGAAGGGCCAGTAGAAAACGCTAATGGACTTATATTGTTGTCGCGAGCTGTTCTAACATCCAGTGAGGCTGATGCCGAAGTTTATTTTGAAAAAGCAATAGAAGTGGTTTCGCGCTTTGGTGATGAAGCTGTTGAACGATGGGAAGCAGTAGTTAGTATTGCCAAGTATTGCGCTTCTGCCGGGAGTCTGGGGCCAGATCAGGCCTACCGTTTTATGCGTTGTGCTGAGTTGATTGGCAATAATGTAACAAGAGAAAAGCATTGGGATAGGGATGCGGCGATGGCAACTTGCTTCCACCTATGCCCTACATCAGCATTTGCAATTGCTGGTCGTTGGAATGATAGAGCTATTGGCCGTTCAGGACGAATGCTTGCAACTTTATTAGAAACAGCACTGAATGCCAATGCAATCTCTCCTTCTTCGGCTTGGGCTGTATCAGCCTTGCCGTTTGACTATGATTTGGTTTGTTTTGCTAGCCAATGTATAGCGAAGGAAACAGACTCAGAAAAACAGCAACTTATCTTTAATGATCTGGTAACAGACTATCGTCAGCGTGGGGTTACCGGCAATGAGTGGCAGGCTATCGATAAGCTGGCTAGAACACATGGCATCCATCATGAGGCTTTGGAGCAATTGGAGTTATTGATTGGTAAAGAAAAAGAGGAAGAAACCTCAAGCTCAGGGCGCTCCTTGTACAAAGGTGAGAATGCTCACGCCAGTTGTGAAGAATTATATGATGATATTGATTTTCTCTCTGATGATGGTTTACGCAACGCATTAGAAAGGTTTGAAGCGCTGGAAGGTCCGAGGGATTTTGAAGGCTTATGGCAATTTGTGACCAGTAAAGTATCCAATGCTAATGCCGTTAAATATTTAACTTTAATTGCCAATTCTGAATATTTGGATTTATATGAAATCCGTACAGCATTACGAACATTTCCAGACAGATTAAAGAAAAAGCTGGGTGTGCAGAAAGCATGGCCTAGTATTGTTAAAACTATCGCAGAACGTTATCCAGATGATTTCGTTCGCTGTTACCACCGCAATGGGGTGTTAAAAGATATTGGAATAGATGGCATTACGCTTAATGCTGTTAGGGAGGGAGTGCTAAAGAGCTTATCAGAATCCAATGGTCTGGAATCAGCTAGCACATTTTATGGCTTTGCCGGCTCCTGTGTCCAAGAGATAGCGATGGAAGAAGCAGAAGCGTTATTCGATTTTGCACTGACCCGGTTTGAACTACATATTGAGAATGACTATGCTGATGGTCCGTGGAGGGCTAAGCTACACCCGCCTGAGCAAATTACGGCATCGCTAACAGGCTATATCTGGGGTTGCTTAGCATCACCTGAAGCCAACGAGCGTTGGTGTGCTGCCCATGTTGTTAGGCGCCTATACCAATTAGGCTGCCAGCAGGAAATCGATGAATTAATATCATGGATGTGCAGCAGGCATGTTGAGGCGTTTATTAGTAGCAACCACCCTTTTTATAATTTGCACGCTAAACAGTATTTGCTAGTAGCGCTGGCACGCTGTGCGGCTGATAACGTAGCTTTAGTGGCCAAGCATAGTCAAACCTTTTGTGATATTGCATTACATGGTGAAGCTCATATTTTAATACAGCAATATGCAGCAGCTATTGCTTTAGCTATCGCGCGAGCTACTCCAACAGCTTATAAGCCGGATATTGTTAAGCAGTTACAGCAGGTAGGTAAAACACCATTTTCAGTAGAAACAGCCAAAGATTATTATGAAAAGCGCGATACCCCTTGGCACGAGCAAGGTAATATCGACAAGTCGCTGGACTTGTCTTTTGGGTATGACTTTGATTGTTACTGGTTTGAGCCTTTAGCCAATGTTTTTACAGTACCGGGCAAACAGGTTAAGGAATTAGCTACTGAAGTCGTACTAAAGGATTGGCAGCTTTCTTTTGCAGAGCGCTATATCCGCGACCCACGGCAGGAACTCTGGAAGAATCGAAGAGATAGAAGTACCTCGCATAGTCATTCAAGCTACCCGAAAACAGATGACTACGGTTTCTATCTGTCATATCACGCCATGATGACGGTTGCTGCCAAATTATTGAAGGCGATGCCTGTTATTCATTCCCGGGATTGGCATGATGATGAATGGCAAGATTGGTTGGATCGTCACCTTTTAACCCAACATGATGGATGCTGGTTAGCCGACAGGCGAGACTTTATGCCTGCTGTGAGCAGGCAATGGTTAAACGATAAGACGGACAATGACTGGTGCTGGCAGATCTGCCCCAAAGACTTTCTCGAGGTATTACTCTTTGAGCAACAGGGCCAAACGTGGTTAAACGTTGCCGGTTCCTGGAACGAGTATCGTGATGGTCATAATGAATCCATAGATATTTCAAGCAAACTGGTGCCAAGTTGGGCTTCATCGTCATGACAACATGCCATTATCCATCACCAAAGTGATCTCCCGGAAAGTATGAGTCTTGCACATTTTGATAGTCGGGGTTACGACGATTGTGCCGATCATCTATTCAAGTTGAAAGGCTGGTATTCACAAGGCGATCGCCATGACAGGGTTGATGAGTTTGACCCTTATGCTGGCACGCTTGATTATCCACCTATCATGCTTAACCAGGAAATTGCGTTAGAGCTCGAGCTAACACCAGATAGCGAGAACCGCTATTGGTACGATGCTGACACTGGTGAAGTTATGCTATACAGCCAGCTATGGAGTGAGGATAAGCCACAGCGGGAAGGTGACGACTATTGTAGCAAGGGTAAGCGCTTGCAGGCCTCGCTAACGCTTTTGAAGATCTTATTAAGTACGCTGGATATGGATTTAGCTATCCAGGTAGATATTCGCCGACAGTTAACCAATAGATATAGGAATAAAGATAATGATGTTGGATATACCCTCCCATATAGAAAAATTTATATCCTCTCAAAAGATGGAAGACTCAGAGACACAAGAACGTCTTTTGTACTTAGGGAAAAAGTTAGAAACAAACCTCGAAAAAGTTAACGGTGATGAAATAAGTGCATGGATGGCACATTTTATTGCTGAAAAGATGGCAGCCATAGGCCCAGCTCGCGGCAAAGCAAAAGTATCTGCACAGCGAGAGTGCTTTGAGGTGATCTTAACGCTATGGGGTTATCAAGGCTATTTTCCACATGATATACGGCCGTTCAAGGAATTCGATCCAATTTTTCGGGCAATGGCACATATTGATCCGAATAAAAACTCACCTTCTTTTTTTAGAAATGAAAATGGGGATCATCAGCCCCCTAAAGAAATTAAACAATCAGTTGAATTCATATCCAACTTGGATGCAGCCGCTCGAATTATAATTTCGTTTTTTGTTCGAGAATCGATATTGCATGCAACTAATGAAGCCACCTTGGGGTGGCTTGATGCTATTAATGGACTGGCTCAGTCAGATGAGGCTAGGATCATATTAAAGTTGGCGCCAGAGCTTGATGCTAAGGAGAAGGCTCAAGAGCAAAATGAGCAAAGGAAAAATGAACTATCAGAGCAAATTGATCGGTTAGAGGTGTTTGAGAGCCTAAGTAGAGAGATTAAATCGGTGCTTAAAGCTGAGCTGAGGAAGTTTGATGCAGAACTTTAGATTTTAAATTTTTATATATTGAAATTATAAGTGCAACCATATAATTCAATGGTAGCTTATGGCTGTTTAAAAAGCACTTTGCTACATTGTTTTTTTAAGATAACTTTGTGGGTGAAGGGCGCTTCAACCGCATTGATAAAATTAATGCGTTTTCCGACGAGTGAGAAATGCCGTTTATACCTGTTTTGTTATTGAGCTCTTTATGTATAGGGAGGCGAACGAGAAGGTTTCTTGCTTCCAATTCCATGAATGTTTAACCAAGTAAATGTTTGAGGCATAAAAAAAGAGCTAGGTTTTGCCTAACTCTTTGATTATATTGGCTCCTCCGACTGGACTCGAACCAGTGACCCAATGATTAAAAGTTATAGAATTATTTGAACTAGAGTAAGGCCATATTTATTAACAACTTTTTAAGTTTAAAAAAGTAAGTATAGTTCTGATTTAGAAGTTACACCTGAGAAAAATGCAATAAAAAAGCCCCATCACTTGGACGCCGTCCCGTAGGGATGACACCGGAGCCTTGTGCGGAAGAGACACCGTAAATACATGGATATATGATAAACTTCTTTAATAAACTGAACCAAAGTTAGGAGTCTTTAATGAGTCTGAAAGTAGAAACAAAAATATTAAATCCAATGTTAGGTAAGGACTTCCCTCTACCTGAATATGCAACAGAAGGGTCTGCTGGTATTGATATAAGGGCTTGCATTGATGAGCCTTTAACAGTCAAGCCAGGAGAAACAAAAATAATTGGTTCAGGTATGGCTATTAATATTGGTGATCCGAGTGTAACAGCTATAATGGTTCCACGTTCAGGGTTAGGTATAAAGCATGGGATTGTGCTCGGCAACCTCTGTGCTGTTATAGATTCTGACTATAGAGGTGAGGTTGGTGTTGGGGTTTGGAATCGTAGTTCAAAAGAATTCACAATCAAGCCTGGGGAAAAAATATGTCAAATGTTGTTTGTCCCTGTCATCCAAGCAGAGCTTGTTGTAGTCGATGAGTTTGAGGGTGCAACTGCTAGAGGCGAAGGCGGTTTCGGTTCAACAGGAAGGCACTAAGAGGCTTAGAAGCAATATGATACATCTATACTATGTTTCATCATGGAGAACCGCCATTTTTAGCTGGTTTACCCACCCACTACTTAATGTGGTACATTATTTTTTCCATATAAGCCGAGGGTTAATCGACTCAGATTATCAAGGTCAGTTATTTGTTTCTTGCTGGAACCGCGGTAACACTGAATTCACCATCGAGGTTGGTGATCGTATTGCTCAATTGGTTTTTGTGCCAGTTGAGCAAGTTGAGTTTGAGCAAGTTGAGCAGTTTACTGATACTCACCGTGGTGAAGGTGGTTTCGGTCATACAGGTAAGGGGTAGTAGCAAAATGAAGCGACTTGCGCTGACGTTGCTATTGATGGTGTTGGTCTCGGATATCGCGGCCTACTTTTATATTGGTCAAATTGAACAGCGAAATACAGAGCTGGTTGATCAGCTTAACGATAAAACAACACAAGCAGCAGAGCGTTTGTCGGTTAAAGCAAAGCAGTGGCGAGAACAGCTGTTAAGCTTGGTGCAAGACCCTGCCCTAATTGAAAGTTTAAAGTCTGGCGAGTCAGCAGTTAACAGGTGGGTTGAGGTGCAACGCAGCGCCAATGATGACATTGGTGTGTTGAGTGTGGTGAAGCCTGGTTTGATGCAGGTTGAGTCATCAATGGGTTATGCTGGTTTAGATTTAGTGCGGGTTGCTGTTGAATCTAAAAAAATACAGATGCCAGAGGTGCACAAAGTGAAGCGTGATGATTGGCATATTGCCCTAGTTGCGCCAGTTGTACAAGACGAGCAAGTGTTGGCTGTTGTTCAGCTAAGCCTCAAAGCCGATGTGTTACAAAAGGCATTTGAGGCGGTGGTTGATACGGAAAAATCTGTGTATTTAAGGCTAAAGCAGGGGACGATGCAGATAGCCTCCAGTGGAGATGCTTCGCAACAAAAAAGTGTGTTAATCAACACGTTTCCTATTGCGGGTACGCGATGGAGAATACTATTGAACAAGCAGCTGGAAGTTGCTCCGTTTAATTATGTTGAATTCCAAGGCTATAGTGTTGCTTTGGCGGTTGTTGTTTATCTACTAGCCCTTGTTATAGCTGTGTTGACTAACAAAGAAAGGCTGCGGTTGATTCGGGGAAAACTCCAGGCACGTCTAGTGGCTAAAGATTCAAAAGAGGCTGGCCATGCGGCGTCACAGCATGACCTTGAACAGCTAGCCGACCTTGAATTAGCGAAGGTCATTAAAGATAAAACCGCCGTTTCAGGGCAAACGGCTAACCCGATTTTTCTTCAAGACAATGCCATAGAGGTGGTGTCTCAGACGGACGTTCCTCAGTCAGTCTTTAGAGCTTATGATATACGAGGGATTGTCGATGAAACGTTAACAGAGCAAGGTGTGTTTTCGATTGGGCGCGCGATTGCCAGCGTTACGCTAGCTGCTGGCCAAAAAAGCCTTGTTATTGCACGTGATGGACGATTACACAGTCCTCGGCTAAGTGAGTCTTTATCAAAGGGTATTTTATCAACCGGCTGTGGTGTGGTGGATATTGGTCAGGTACCCACGCCTGTTCTGTATTTTGCAACACACACGCTTGATACTCAGTCTGGGGTGATGGTGACAGGTAGTCACAACCCCGCTAACTATAATGGTTTGAAAGTGGTGGTGGCGGGTAATACCTTATCTGGTGATGAGATACAGCAGCTTTATCAGCGTATTGAACAAGATGATTTTGTAAATGGTGAGGGTGATTATCAGCAGCAAATGATGCTGCCTGAGTATATCGGAGCCATTAGTAGCGATATTCGTTTAGGTCGAATGATGAAGATTGTTGTTGACTGCGGTAATGGTGTAGCGGGTGAGGCTGCGCCGATGTTGCTATCGACATTAGGCTGTGAAGTAGTGCCCTTGTATTGTGATATTGATGGGAACTTCCCTAATCACCACCCAGATCCTAGCAAGCCAGGTAACCTGCAAGACTTAATAGATAAAGTGCAAGAAGAGAAGGCGGAGCTGGGTTTAGCTTTCGATGGTGATGGTGATCGTTTAGGGGTTGTTGACTCACAAGGCAATATTATTTGGCCAGACCGGCAAATGATGTTGTACGCAATAGATGTGCTGTCACGCCAAACTGGGGCAGATATTATTTATGACGTAAAATGTTCGCGCCATTTGGCTAAGCTAATTGCTAAACATGGTGGAAAGCCCGTGATGTCTAAAACAGGGCATTCGTTGATGAAGGAAAAGATGAAAGAAACGAATGCAGAGCTTGGGGGAGAAATGAGTGGTCATATCTTTTTTAAGGAGCGCTGGTATGGTTTTGATGATGCGTTATACACGGCTGCTCGGTTATTAGAGATACTCACGTCAGAGTTTAGGGCAACCGCCGATATTTTTGCAGACCTGCCCGATAGCGCATCGACGCCAGAAATAAACATAGCAATGGAAGAAGGTGAGAATTTTGCCTTTATGGAGAAATTAATAACGCAGGCAAACTTTGACGACGCGCAGCTTATTACCATTGATGGGCTTCGTGTAGAGTTTAAAGAAGGTTGGGGCTTGATCCGTGCGTCTAATACTACGCCTTCCTTGGTGATGCGTTTTGAGGCCGAAGATGAGGTTGGCCTTGAAGAAATTAAACAGTTATTTAAAGAGCAAATGCTTAATATTAATGCTGAATTGGAGCTAGACTTTTAAGCCTAATAAGGTAATTCAAAACAAAGAAAAAAATGACAAACAAAAAAACTGACCCCATACAGACCGCTCATGTACTAAGTGAGGCGCTTCCCTATATTCAAAAGTTTTCAGGTAAAACAATCGTTATAAAATATGGCGGCAACGCGATGGTCGACGATGTTTTGAAAAGTGGTTTTGCTCGAGATATTGTGTTGTTAAAGCAAGTGGGTTTAAACCCAGTTGTTGTGCATGGGGGCGGACCACAAATTGGTCAGCAACTTGAAAAATTGGGCATGAAGAGCCGCTTTGTAGACGGTATGAGAGTCACCGATAGTGAAACCATGGATGTGGTAGAGATGGTGTTGGGAGGGGCGGTTAATAAGGAAATTGTTAGCCTTATTAATCAGCATGGTGGTTCTGCGGTTGGCTTAACCGGTAAAGATGGCGGCCTTATTCGTGCAAAAAAAATATCAGCGCAGCAAGCGAGTGCAGAGAAAGCACCTGAGTTAATCGACATGGGGCATGTGGGTCACGTTGACAGGATTGATCCAGCAGTTGTCAATATGTTGGTTCAAGGTGATTTTATTCCGGTTATTGCGCCAATTGGTGTGGGCGCTGATGGTGCATCATATAACATCAATGCTGATTTGGTTGCCGGTAAGATGGCAGAAATATTATCTGCAGAAAAATTGTTGCTATTAACGAATACCTCGGGTTTATTAAGTAAGGATGAAGAGCTTTTGACGGGGCTCTCCATGGAAGAAGTTAATGGGTTGATTGCCGATGGAACCATTTATGGTGGCATGTTACCAAAAATCCAATGTGCGATGGATGCGCTAAGTGGAGGGGTTAATAGCGCGCACATTATCGATGGAAGAGTGCCTCATGTCGTCTTACTAGAATTGCTGACGGATAAAGGCATGGGTACCTTACTGCTTAGGAGTTAAGGGTTTAATTGTAGAAACTCCTGAACAATCTGTGACGTTCGTTGGCTTTTACACGTTTCTTTGCCGCCCTTTGAATCGGCGCATCTAAGGTCAAGGTAAATAGACGTGCGCTCTACTTGCTTGTCCTTTGTTAAGTTTAAGCTTATTTGTTGGCTTAATCGTGGGTTTTGGGTTAATAACAAGTTTTCTGATGTGTAAATAATGGGCATATTGGAGTTGTTTGCAATAAAATCAGATGCGCTTTTCCATAATGCTATGCAGTCTTGAGTGCAGTGAATCTCACCCATTGCTAAACTAGAAATGCTGTTTTGGTCAATGGCAGACGGTGCATTAGTTTGAGCTGTTAGTGCCTTAAAGCGCTTTTTATCAACTAGTAACTGTGTTTTTAGATCGGCTTTTTGATGCTGCAACTGGGCTATCCCCGCCATGTTTCTATCAAACTGGTCTTGTGCGGACTTAATGTTAGATAGTGTCTTTGCCGGAATTTCTTGTCCATTTCTCTCGTAGTTAGCGGCCGACTTTTGGTGAGTAATCAGCTGCTTTTTCAAAATACCAGACTGACTTTTTGCAATGTCAATGTGTGAATTAAGCATATTTGTTTTACTGCTGAACTGGTTATTTATATCGGCTTCAGATTGAAATGTTTTTAACAGGGCGGAATCTTGTGCTAGCTGCCTAGTAAGTAACTTTATTTGCAACTGTTGTACGTCAAGAATTTTTTTAGCCTGCTTTAGTTGGGCTGGGGTTCTTGCCGCATCTTTTGTCGCAATGGTTCGCCCGCTTTCATTTAGGGTTTCACGCATGCGGCTAGAGTCTTTAGGTGGAACTTTGTCGGAAAAAGATACGTTGCCTTGCGCGTCAACCCATCGATAAAGTTTTCCCGAAATGGCTGAGTTAGAGAAAAATGTCATTAATAAGATTAAAGTAATTGATGTGCTTTTTTTCATTAGAATTTTTAAGTGTGTTTTTTTTTTAAAAGAGTAAAATACGCTAAACTATTAATTAGAAGGTCCTAATTCTTACTTCCCATATAAACTATTTCTAGGGTAGGTTTTAGTAGCAGGCCGGCATAAATTGATTTA
>JAHRWG010000335.1 GCA_019090295.1 Cycloclasticus sp.
CCTTGTTTGCCGGTAAAGCCTTGGCAAATTACTTTTGTGTCTTTGTTAATTAAAATACTCATATGACCCTCTAAATTAAGATGCGGCTTTAACAGCAGCTTTAGCAGCTAGTGTTAAATCATCAGCAGCAATAATATCTAAACCTGACTTTTTCAACAGTTCGCGCCCTTGATCAGCATTAGTGCCTTCTAAACGAACGACAACAGGAACGTTCACGCCAACTTCTTTAACCGCTTCAATAATACCTTCAGCAATTAAGTTACAACGGACGATACCACCAAAAATATTAACCAAAACTACTTTTACTTTGTCGTCAGACAAAATAAGTTTGAATGCCTCAGCTACACGTTCAGCCGTTGCACCACCACCAACATCGAGGAAGTTTGCAGGGAAACCGCCTTCAAGCTTAACTAAGTCCATGGTCGCCATCGCCAAACCAGCACCATTCACCATACAGCCAATGCTACCGTTTAACGTGATGTAATTAAGTTCATGCTGTTGCGCCAAATATTCCTTTTCATCTTCTTGAGACGGATCGCGCATGGCAACCATATCAGGATGACGGTAAGCCGCGTTGTCATCTAAATTTACTTTCGCATCTAAAGCGATTAAGTCGCCATCGCCATTAACAATTAATGGGTTAATTTCAACTTGGCTGGCATCTTTTGCAACAAACATTGCTAAAAGACCTGACATAACCTTAAACAACTGACCAACCTGCTTCCCTTCTAAGCCCATTTTAAAGGCGATTTCACGACTTTGGTAAGGCTGTAAACCTGCTGTAGGGTCAACAGAGGCTAATAAAATTTTCTCTGGTGTTTCTTCAGCCACTTCTTCAATATCCATTCCGCCTGCTTCAGACGCCATAAACATAATACGTTTGCTAGCACGATCAACCACAGCACTTAAATATAATTCACGTTCGATTGGCTTAACTTCTTCAACAATCAACGTTTCAATTGGCAAGCCTTCAGCATCTGTTTGCGGTGTTACTAAACGTGTGCCCAATAATTTATTGCTGTAGGCTTCAACTTCTTCAATGCCTTTACACAGCTTAACCCCACCTGCTTTACCACGGCCACCAGCATGAACCTGAGCTTTAACCACCCAACAATCGCCGCCCAACTCTTTCGCAACATTAACGGCTTCTTTAACTGAACGCGCTGGCTTACCGACTGGCACAGGCACACCAAACTCAGCAAACACTTGTTTTGCTTGATACTCATGTAAATTCATTCAAATTCCTCTATTATTCATTTAAGTCACTTAACTCAACTATTCTAATTGATTTTAGAATTAAAATCAGCCAAGTACGTACAATATGAGCCTGCATTCTGCACCGAAACAAAGCGAACTGGTAAAAACCTGCCCATTTGTGAGCAATTTGTCGCTGCCTGCAGAACAAGCATGGCGCTCACTAAAGGTTTTTCATGCCTATCAACTGGTCCTTTCGCTGGCCTTTTTTACTTTATTTGCTAGCCACACAGGCCCTGCCATGTTTGGCCAAAGCAACCCAAGTTTATTTTACTCCGTCAGCTTAACCTACTTTACCATCACCCTTTTTAGTACTGTTTTTATCCGCAAGCCTTACATTCCATATGCGCGACAAGTACAACTTAAAATCATTACGGATATCGCATTTCTAACTCTAATCATGCATGCCAGCGGGGGCATCACCAGTGGCTTAGGCATATTGTTAGCAGTTACTGTTGCAGCAGGTGGCTTATTAGCCGGCGGCCTATGCACGCTTTTCTTTGCCGCCATTGCAACCTTTGCCGTACTAGGTGAACAAATAATTGCCGATACCCTGCATAGCTTTTCAAAAACAGCTTATACATATGCAGGGGTATTAAGCGCTTCCTTTTTTACCATCGCCCTACTTGCCATGGTTTTAGCAAAGCGCGTCGAAAAGTCCCAGCGTGTTGCTGAGCAGCAAGGCCGCGATATTAGCAGCCTTCAACAACTGAATAGCTACATCATCAAACAGTTACCATCTGGGGTTATTGTTATCGACCAACACAATAACATAAGTGATGCCAATGCAGCCGCCAGCATACTTATTGGCCACCCTCTTATTATCGGCAGCAGCTTATTAAGCAGCTCAGAGGCGTACTGGCAATTATTTAACCGTTGGCGAAGAAACCCTCATGAGAATACGGCCATCTTTGCTGCTACGCCCAACACCCCTCGCACTCAACTACGCTTTAGCCAACTCACTCATTTAACCGATAAAGCTTACGTTATATTTTTAGATGATTTATCCGTCATAGACCAACAAGTGCAACAAGGAAAACTTGCATCGCTAGGGCGGTTAACCGCCAGTATCGCACACGAAATTCGCAATCCACTTGGGGCTATTAGCCATGCTGGCGAATTACTAGCTGAGTCCCACCAACTTAACCAAGAAGATCAGCACTTACTTAACATTATTCATAAACACAGTGCGCGCGTTAACCGTATTGTGAAAAATATTATGGATCTCTCACGCCAACAAGAAAGCCTTATTGAACCGATTAACCTTCACACCTGGCTTAAAGACTTTGAAAACGATTTTATTGAAGAGTTTGGCCTTAGTGCATCACCATTACAGTTTGAGACTGACAGCCGTGCTGGTGAAATAAATTTTGATAAAAACCACCTTAAGCAAATTATTGACAACCTGTGCAGTAACGCCCTTAAATACGGTCAAAAAAAAGCGCAACCTATAGTAATTAACGTTAAAGCTGGGCACACAGCACTTCATAACGCCATGTATATTTCCATTTCTGACCATGGCAAAGGCATTGACGACAAGATAGCTCAACAAATTTTTGAGCCTTTCTTTACCACATCCTCTTCTGGGACGGGGCTAGGCTTATACATTTCAAGCCAACTTGCCCAGCTTAACCATGCTACATTAAGCTATACCACCAATAATGATGGCGGTAGTTGTTTTACTCTACTATTCACCCAACCTAATCCTTAAATAATGACCCAAGCACTTGCCTTAATTGTAGATGACGAACCCGATATTTTAGAACTGCTAGAGATCACCTTGTCTCGAATGGGTATCAAGAGTAAATCCGCTGCAGACCTTGGCCAAGCGCGACAGTTATTAAAACAACACCACTTTGATTTATGCCTAACCGATCTTCAACTACCCGATGGTAATGGGCTAGAACTGGTGGAGCATATTCAAAAGCACTTCCCCAACATCCCCACTGCTGTCATCACTGCCTTTGGTAGCATGGATACCGCCGTTAAAGCACTCAAACTTGGCGCATTTGACTTCGTATCAAAACCAGTTGATTTAAAAAGCCTCAAAAGCCTCGTGAGTTCTGCGATAAAAATTAACGACACCCAATCCCCGGTGGATAGACGTAGCCGGGACCAATTACTAGGTGATTCGGTCGCCATGGCCAAGGTACGAGCAAAAATAGTCAAACTTGCGCGCAGCCAAGCACCCATCTATATTAGTGGCGAATCAGGTACAGGCAAAGAACTGGTCGCCAAACTCATCCATGAAAAAGGGCCGCGCGCAAATAATAATTTTGTTGCCATTAACTGCGGCGCCATCCCACAGGACTTAGTCGAAAGCGAATTATTTGGCCACAAAAAAGGCAGCTTTACCGGCGCCATTAGTGATAAACCTGGGTTATTTCAAACAGCTCATGGTGGTACTTTATTTTTAGATGAACTGGCCGACTTACCCTTGCATATGCAAGTTAAGTTATTACGCGCCATTCAGGAAAAAAGCATCCGCCCCATCGGCAGCGATCAAGAAATACCCATCGACGTGCGTATTCTTAGCGCCTCCCATAAAAACCTCGAATTACTGGTAGAAAACGGTGACTTCCGGCAAGACTTATACTATCGCGTCAATGTTATAGAGCTAGCCCTACCCCCACTTAGCGAGCGGCAAGAAGACATCCCTCAACTGACCGAGCATATTCTTAAAAAGTTAAATAACCAGCAAAGCGACGATACTATCAGCCTTAGCAAAAAAGCCGCGATGGCACTCAGTCAATATCACTTCCCCGGCAATGTTCGCGAACTAGAAAACATACTTGAACGCGCCTTTACTCTTTGCGAAGGCGATACCATTCAATGTGACGACTTGCA
>JAHRWG010000336.1 GCA_019090295.1 Cycloclasticus sp.
ATCTACACCCTAGAGTTCGTCGGCAGCGTCAGATGTGTATAAGAGACAGTCCTTAATTAATGAAAATCAGCTGAGCCCCGAGCAAGGGGAGTGGCTGCAAAAATACTTTACCAATCATCTACAAGGGTTTATTGAGCCCATCATTATTAACAAAGACACTGATTTAGCGTCGTTACTAAAAGATGACCTAACCTATTTAATTTGTGAAATGCTGGTTGGGAAAAACATACAGTATGCGGCCATTGCTATCCCCACCACTGATTCACCTCGTTTTATTGAATTACCTCGTGAAAAAGGTAAACGACGACGAGATATTATTATGTCCGACAATATCATTCGGTATTGCATAGATAATGTTTTTGCCGCCTATTTTAATTATAAGGTGTGTAACGTTTACTCTATGAAAGTCACGGGTGATGCGGATTTCGGTTTAACCGACGACATTGATTTGTCCGTTTTAGAGAAGTTATCGATTGGGTTAAAGCAACGCTTACACGCAAAGCCTGTACGTATTGTGTACGAACGAGCGATGCCGGATCATGCGATTGGTATGCTGAAGTCTAAACTTGGTATTACGCGTCATGACAGTGCTGTGCCTGGCGGGCGTTACCATAATTTTCGAGATTTTATTGACTTCCCTAATGTGGGGCGAAAGCAGCTTGAAAACCCACCAATACCTCCTTTGGTTTCGAAAAAGTTTGCTCGTCATGCTTGTCCTTTTGATGCCATAAAAGAGCAAGATATTCTGCTCTTTTATCCTTATCACAAGTTTGACCATTTTACGGAATTGGTACGTCAGGCCGCTTTTGATCCGAGCGTGTTTGAAATAAAAATCTGTATCTATCGAGTTGCCAGTAACAGTCGGTTGATTAAATCACTCATCAATGCGGTTAAAAATGGCAAGCAAGTGTTCGCTGTTATTGAGCTACATGCACGTTTTGATGAGCAGGCGAATATGGAGTGGGCACGTATATTAACTGAAGCGGGCGTTAAGGTTCACTTTGGCGTACCATCGCTTAAATGCCACAGTAAGCTGTGCTTGATTGGCCGACATGAAAAAAACAAACCAACCCACTACGCCCATGTTGGAACCGGTAACTTTCACGAAAAAACAGCTAAAATTTATACCGATTTTAGCTTATTCACTAGCAATCGTGATATTACAAATGAAGTGGCGCTTGTTTTTAATTTTATTGCTCACAGCTATAAAAAAACCGCATTTAAACATTTAGTTGTTTCCCCAGTCGGCACAAGGGATTGGATTAATAAGTCGATTGATAATGAGATAAAGATGGCCAACAAGGGTTATAAGGCTGAAATTCTTATTAAAATGAATAACATTGATGATAAGCAAGTTATTGATAAGTTGTACGAGGCAAGCTGTGCCGGTGTGACAATTAAAATAGTTGCGAGAGGTATGTGTACCTTGGTTCCCGGTATTGAAGGGCTCAGTGAAAATATTGAGGTTATTTCTATCGTGGACCGGTTTTTAGAGCACACTCGGTTTACAATTTTCCATAATAATGGGTCCCCACGCGTTACCATTAGCTCGGCTGACTGGATGACGCGTAATATCGAGCGACGCGTAGAGGTTGGTTGCCCTATTTATGACCCCACTATCAAGCAACAAATTATTCATGTATTCAACCTTCAGTGGTCTGATAAGACAAAGGCTAGAATTATTGATAAAAACCAACAGAATAAATACCTGCCACGGGGCAATAAACGAAAGATTCGCTCTCAAATATCGGTATATACTTATTTAAAAGAACTTGAATCGGATTAGAAATGAGTAACCTTAATGTTGATGCTAAATCTGAATTAATTGCTGCCTTAGATTTAGGCTCCAATAGTTTTCACTTAATTATTGCCCGTTTACATGCAGGCAAGCTCGCGCCCTTGCATAAGGTAAAGCACCGCGTACGCCTACGAGCGGGCCTCAATAAGGCGAATGAATTAAGTTATGAAGCGATGCTGAGAGCAGCAACCAGTCTTGAAGAAATGGGCGTTATATTAAAAGAGCACAAGATTAAACAATGTCGTGTCGTGGCGACTCATACCTTACGCGAAGCGGTTAACCGTAATGCTTTCCTCTCGTTGGCTGAACACTCTTTAGGCTTTCCTATTGAAATCATCTCAGGCTCTGAGGAGGCACGGTTGATTTACCAAGGCGTGGTGCGTAGCGAAGCTATAAAAGGCTCCTGCCTCGTGGTTGATATAGGCGGCGGTAGTACTGAAATCGTGTTAGGTCAAGGTACCGATACCCACTTTAGAGAAAGCAAAAACATGGGCAGTATTAGCTTTACGGAGCGTTACTTCAGTAAAGGCGTTAATCAGAAGGCGTTTAAGCGAGCTGAAATATCAGCGCTACAAAAACTTGAACAGTGCTCACATCAATTTAAGAAAAATAGCCCAAATAGTATATTTGCAACCTCAGGTACGGCTAAAGCTCTTTTCAAAGCGATCGGTTTGGTGAGCAAAACAACAGGTCGTCTAGAGCTGGGTGATTTACTTAAATTGAAGGATTTATTATGCCAAGAAGAGGGGGTTTTGAAGCTTTCACTGGTCGGTATTGACGAGGCTAGAGCCACTGTTTTACCCGCAGGTTTGGCCATTATGATTGCAACAATGAAAAGCCTAAACTTAACGGCGTTAACGTTCTGTTCAGCAGCACTTCGAGAGGGTGTATTGTTTGAAATGGACCAACAAAATATACAAGGCGATACGCGGCTGCGTACTCGCCAAAGTTTACAAAGTCGTTATCAGGTTGACCGCAGGCAGGCTCAACAAATAGCAGAAACGTGTCAGTTATTATGGAGTCAAGCATCAAAGGACTGGAACCTAACATCAACCAAGCTTAGAACATTACTGCTTGAAGCCGCTTACTTATATGAGGTTGGCCAGCAAATTAGTGTTAGTAACTTCCAGAAACATTCAGCCTATATTTTGGCTAATAGTGAGCTTGCAGGTTACAACCAAGACGAACAGTTGCTGCTTTCCACCATTGTTAATAGTGGCAGAAAAAGGTTTAGACGCAGACGGCTTCCTGATATTCGTATTATCAGTCATAAAGTGTTAACTCGTTTAATTCGCCTATTTCGTCTAGCTGTCATCCTTAATAATAGTCGTCGCCCCTTAGTCATCGATTTATTATCACTCCAGGTGGCCGGCAGCGATATGCTATTAACCATTGATAAGCTATTTTTTCTTGAGAAAGAGGTCACTATGGCCGACTTAAACAAAGAATCAATCCTAATGGCAAAACTGGGGTATAAATTAACTTGCCAAGTTGTTTAGAGGGTTAATTTTATGGCGATATGGGTTCCAAGAGGGCTCTAAATTAAATGGTGTAAACATCTATCATAAACCCCAAACTTGAGGGGTAGGCAAGGTAAACAGCAACGGTCATATTAACCAACTCTAGTGATTGTTAATCATTCCTCTTTGCCCATTGAGGCCCCCACAAGCCAGAAGATTAGTTTTGGATCGATACAGATACCTGTATAACCGCAACGCTTTGGCTTTACCCAAGCAGCCAGATCGATGTTTAAACCAAGGTGATACTGTGCATTTTGAACACATTGAGCTTGAAGTGCATGTCTGCTAAGGACATATTTTTTTTCACCGGGAATCTAAATGAGTACAAGTAGCTGATGTGTTATTTTGCGATTCAGTGGGGCCAACTGATTTTTCTCGGCGCGATCAAGCAAACCCCTTTAAATCAATTAAAGAAAACTTATTTCCACTCGGCGATGATGTGCGCTTTATCCCTGAATATGACCCAATGGGAACCCATATGTTGATGACAGAAGCTATTAAAGTTATTGAATAAATGCAGTAAATCATCAAGGTTAAAACAATTTAATTAAATTAATATTTATCGTTAAATCAAACTTCTAGCGATATAATCGAAGGTAAAAGGTCACCTTTAAAGGGTTAGTCATTTACATGTTAACCAATGATTTCAGCAAGTAAATCGGACACCTTATTAAAAGCCAGTTGAAGCTTTTTTAACTCTAATTGAGCAGCTTCTATATCACCGTGCTGATATGCAAATTGCGCTTTTTTAGCAATGCCGTGGTAGATATGATGCTCGTGGTCTAACCGTAACAACCAATGCTTATCAAAATCTCCTTCTTGTTTCGCGCGTTTTATCCAAGCACTGCAGTGACAACGGTCAATGTCCATAATAGGCCATACTTCAGACTCGCTTGCAGATGACAGAATAAGCTGGCTAAACTGATCATGCCAATCATTGACTATTAGACTATAAAGCGAAGCTTTCTTTTCTTGATCTGACAGTTGTAAGTGCTTATAACTTAACCAAAGTGGGTTGGGTTTATACACTGTGACAACCATTGTCCCAGTTCTGAGCTTGGCATAGGTCTGGCAATACCGTAGCCTTGTGCAAACTGGCATCCCATAATCAGTAACATTAAACCGTGCTCGGTTGTTTCGACTCCCTCAGCAATTAGGTTCCTATTAAAGGCATTGGCAAGGCCTATAGTCCCTTCAATGATACTAAAGTCATCCGGATCGGCCAGCATATCTCGGACAAAAGTTTGGTCAATTTTTATAGTATTAACTGGAAGGTTTCTAAGGTGGGTTAATGACGAGTAGCCCGTCCCAAAGTCATCTAAAGCAAAACTAATTCCAAAGCTCTCTTGGCACATTTTAATTGTATTGGTAATGGTGCTGAGATCACCCAATGCACTGCTTTCTAGTATTTCAAGTTGTAATAAATGTGCTGGCGTACTGGCTTGTGCCTCTAATGCCACTTCTAATTGTTTATAAAAATTGGGGGACTGTAGGTGATAGGATGAAATATTCACACTCACTTCAAGCTTAATGCCTTGCTCTGCCCATATATGTATTTGTTTAAGTGCTTGCTTAATCACCCAATTGCCCAGTTTCACATCAAGGTCAGTTCCATCAATTAAAGGCAGAAAGTCGAGAGGAGGGATAACCCCCTTTTGTGGATGTATCCAACGAATAAGGGCCTCTACACCAAATACTTCACCGCTTAGCATATTAACCTTTGGCTGGTAGTACAGGGTGAATTCATTGTTATTCAAGGCACGTTCAATTTCACTGATCTTATGGTGTTTATGCTTAGCTTCTTTATCCTCACTAGGATTAAATAAGTGGTAACGGTTTTTTCCCGACAGTTTTGCTTGATACATAGCCTGGTCGGCATGACGAAGGAGGGTATCTATATCAGAATCATCATGAGGGTATAAGGTTGCTCCACTGGAGGCAGTAATGTGGAGAAGCTGATCATTGATTTCATAAGGTTTTTCGAGTGCTTGATGGATACGCATTAATGTTTGCTGCGTCTCTTCAGGTGTACTTATATCATTAAGTAATAGGGTGAACTCGTCACCACCTTGCCGTGAAATGGTATCTTCTTCACGAATACAAGCGGTAATGCGGTTGGCGACTTCAATTAATAACTGGTCACCTACACTATGACCAAAACTATCATTGATCGGTTTAAAATTATCCAAATCAAGGAAGCAAACAGCTAAATGAGAGTGGTAACGTTTACTATGAGCAATGGCTTGTTGAAAACGGTCTGAAAATAGAGCGCGGTTAGGTAGGCCTGTTAACAGGTCGTAATGAGCCATACGATTGAGCTCTTCTTCATGGTTTTTTGTCAGCGTTATATCTGAAAAAATACCAACATAGTTGACCATTTCATCATTATCACTATGCAGGCTTGATATGGATAACTGTTCGGCAAATAGCTCGCCATTCTTTTTCTTATTCCAAATTTCTCCTTTCCAGTACCCATGCTGAGATAATTCTTGCCACATCTCGCTATAGAACGCTGCACTTTGTCGGCCAGAACTGAGAACACTTGGGTTTTTCCCAATGATTTCTTCTCGGGTGTAGCCAGTAATATTACAAAAAGCGGGGTTAACATCAATAATAATGCCGTTTGAATTGGTAATGCTAATGCCTTCTTGAGTGTGAGTGAATACCTTAGACGATAGTTTTAACTGATCAGTTGTACGGTTACGCTCAATAGCAATCGAGGCGATCTGGGCAGCAAATTCAATTAACTGTATTTCATTGCTGTTCGGTGCACTGCTTGAATGATGATAGATTGCAAACGTACCGAGTATGCTGTCGTTAGACCCCATAATGGGTTGAGACCAGCAAGAGCCCAGTTTAGCTTTTGCAGCAAGGTCTTTGAAACTCGCCCAGTAAGGGTGAGTTTGAATGTCTTCAACAATGACTCGTTTCTGAGTGAACGCGGCAGTTCCACAACTACCGACGCTCTCCCCAATTTCTATACCATTGATGGCTTCATTGTAAAAATCCGGGAGACTAGGCGCAGCGGTGCTTAACAAGTGATTGCCTGTTTTATCTAACAATAAAATACTACAAAATTTTTCTGAATTACTGTCCTCAATAA
>JAHRWG010000340.1 GCA_019090295.1 Cycloclasticus sp.
ACCCTAGAGTTCGTCGGCAGCGTCAGATGTGTATAAGAGACAGCAGATTCTCCCGTTACACTTGCACAAAATGTAGCCGGTGGAACATGGAGCATATCTCCTGCAACTGCTGGATTTAATTCTGGCACTGGAGTTTTTGACCCCACAGCTGCTGGCCCCGGAACCTATACTGTTTCATACACGTTAGCATGTGGATTTACTTCAAATCAAATTATTGTAACCAACTGTAATGCTGCGTGTGATGCGACTATTACTCCTGCAGGTCCATTTTGCGAAAATGATCCAGCTGTTATTTTAACTGCTGCTCAAGGTGGTGGAACATGGGGCGGACCAGGAATTACCAATACATCTACCGGAGCTTTTGATCCAGCAACTGCTGGCCCAGGAACTCATAACATTACGTACGTTTTAGGCTGTGGAGATAACGATGCTATATCTATAGTTGTTAACCCTCTTCCTGATTCAGGTATTGACGGAGCAATATCATTATGTACAATTGACCCATCAACAGATTTATTTTTACAATTAGGAGGCTCTCCTAATACTGGTGGAACTTGGGCTCCAGCTATGACTTCTGGAACCGGGGTGTTTGACCCTGCTACTGATCCTGCTGGAACTTATACTTATACTGTAACCAATTCTTGTGGTTCTTCAAGTAATGATGTGGTAGTAACTATTACTAGTAGTCCTTCCCCTGGAACAAACGGAACAGTTTCTATTTGTGGTAATGCTACATCTGTCAATTTATTTGATAGTTTAAATGGAACTCCATCAGCTGGTGGAACTTGGACTCCAGCATTAACTTCAGGTACTGGAGTATTTGATCCAGCAACTGATCCTGCTGGAACTTACACTTATTCTATTAATGACTGTTCAGGTAATCCTCAAACTGCAACTATTGTTGTTACAATAATTGCATTACCAAATACAGGTACCGATGGAGCAATTGCATTGTGCCCAACTGACCCAGCAACCGATTTATTTTTACAATTAGGAGGGGCTCCTAATGCTGGTGGTGTTTGGTCTCCAGCTATGACTTCTGGGACTGGAGTATTTGACCCTACAACTGATCCTGCTGGAACTTATACTTATACTGTAACAAATTCCTGTGGTTCTTCTAGTAATGATGTTGTCGTTACAATTACTGCTAATCCAGACCCTGGAACAAACGGAACAGTTTCTATTTGCGGTAATGCTACATCAATTAACTTATTCGATAGCTTAAACGGTACACCAAGTGCAGGCGGAGGATGGACTCCTGCTTTAACCTCTGGAACAGGTATATTTGACCCAGCTGTTGATGCGGCTGGAACTTATACCTATACTGTAACTCTTTGCGCTGGTGGTACTGCAACTGCAGATATTATAGTTACTATAAACCCTGCACCAAATACTGGTATTGATGGAGCAATTTCGTTATGCCCTGCTGATCCAGCTACTGATTTATTTTTACAATTAGGAGGAGCTCCAAATACAGGCGGAATATGGTCTCCAGCTATGACTTCTGGAACTGGAGTATTTGACCCTGTTACTGACCCTGCTGGAACCTATACTTATACAGTAACCAACTCTTGTGGATCTTCTAGTAATGATGTGGTAGTGACTATTACCAGCAATCCTTCTCCTGGAACAAATGGAACATTGACAATTTGTGCTAATGCTCCATCAACTGATTTATTTAATGAATTAGGTGCTACACCAAGTGCTGGTGGAACATGGACTCCTGGATTAACTTCTGGAACAGGCATGTTTGACCCTGCTACTGATGCCGCTGGAACTTATACTTATACCGTAACTGATTGTTCAGGTAACCCTTTAACTGCTGATGTAGTAGTTACTATCAATCCAGCACCAAATACTGGTACTGATGGAGCAATTTCATTATGTAATACAGACCCATCAACTGATTTATTTTTACAATTAGGCGGAACACCTGATTTAGGTGGAACATGGGCACCAGTATTAACTTCTGGAACTGGAGTCTTTGACCCGGCTACCGATGCAGCTGGAACTTACACTTACACCGTTACCAACTCTTGTGGTTCTTCAAGTAATGATGTAGTAGTAACCATAACTTCTTGTACTCTACCAACAGGTGGTTATACTGCTAGTAATGATACTATTTGTGAAGGTGAGTGTATTAATTTTACAGACCAAAGTTCTGGAGCAACATCTTGGTTATGGACATTTAATGGAGGTACACCAAGTTCATCAACAGATCAAAATCCAGCAAACATTTGCTTTAATGCTGCCGGAACATATACCATAGAACAAATCGTTACCAATGGTAATGGTTCTGACACAACAACATCTACAATTGTGGTTAATGCTACCCCAACTATAAATGCTGGACCTAATGTAACTATTGAACTTGGAGGAAGTACTACATTAAATGCAACAGGATCGAATGGAACATATACTTGGTCGCCCCCAACTTGGTTAAGCTGTGTTACTTGTGTTGACCCTATTTCAACACCAGATGAAACGATTACCTATACAGTTATAGTAACTGATTCTAATGGATGTTCAGCAAGTGACGAAGTAACAGTAATTGTTGATTTTGAAAATGTGATATGGGTACCAAACATCTTCTCCCCTAATGGAGATGGAAACAATGATATACTCTACGTTAGAGGTGTAGGTGTTACACAACTCAAGTTCTTTGTATACGACCGATGGGGTGAAAAAGTATTTGAAACTCAAGATTTAGATATTGGTTGGGATGGAACTTTTAGAGGAAAGAAAATGAATAACGCTGTATTTGTATACTACCTTGAAGCTA
>JAHRWG010000016.1 GCA_019090295.1 Cycloclasticus sp.
CAGCCGATAACGGTTGATGAGTTCCGCTTAGGGGTTGCTGAAACTTATGATGTGATCGTTGAACCTAGTTGCGAGCAAGCCTATAGCATTTTTGCGCAATCGATAGACCGAAGCGGCTTCTCGTGTGGGACGTTAACACCCCATAAATCAATGAAAGCCCTGCCGCCAGTCATGGATAAGAATGTTATCCTCAGCCATGCTGATATGGGCATGAACATGGCTGGGATGAACCATAAAGGAATGGCTGGCATGGATAATATGAGTGGCATGGAGGGAAACTCAGGTATGCAGAGTATGAAGCATCATGGGCACCATATGGCCAGTAAAGATATCGTGTCTAAATCGATGTTAGGTCAGGCAGGTTATGGCAGCCGCCGGCCAATAAAGCATCAAGCCAGCGAGTTTGGAGCACAGGTTGATATGCACGTCAGTGAGCCACAGTATCGCTTAGATGACCCTGGTATCGGCTTGCGTGATAATGGCCGGCGTGTATTGACGTATTCGGATTTAAAAAACCTGAATAAAACACCAGATCCTAGGGAGCCGGAAAGAGAAGTTGATATTCACCTAACGGGAAATATGAGCCGTTATATGTGGTCGATGAATGGCATTAAGTTTGCTGATGCACAGCCCTTGAAATTTAAGTTTGGTGAGCGATTACGCATTAACCTTATCAATGACACAATGATGAATCACCCGATGCATTTACATGGGATGTGGAGTGACCTAGAGACAGGCGATCCGAATTATATTCCACGTAAACACACGGTCATTGTACAACCAGGGTCAAAAGCGAGTTACCTTGTAACCGCTGATGCAATGGGTGGTTGGGCTTATCACTGTCATTTATTTTTTCACATGCTAGGCATGTTTCGTAAGGTTGAGGTGAGTTAGATGTTGACGATAAGGAAAGTGAGCGCGTTGATATTATTATTGACCTCAATGACAGTTTTAGCCGCTGGGGGTGATGATCCTTTACTAACAAAATTAATGATTGATCGCTTTGAAATTCAGCAAACACAGGGGGTAGACCCCGTTGTTTTAGAAGGGCAAGCCTGGGTGGGTAAAGACATCAATAAATTTTGGGTAACCGTTGATGTGGATGACCTTGGTGGGGAAACTGAGGCGCTAGAACTGCAGTTTCTTGCCAGTAAAGCGATAGACGTTTATTGGGACGCCACAGTGGGCTGGCGACATGACCATGTGTCGGGTGCTAACCGAGACTGGTTGGCTTTTGGTGTGCAAGGGCTAGCGCCCTACTTTTTCGACGTGGCTGTGTTAGGGTTTGTCGGACAAGGTGGGCAAGCAGCCATAAGGATGGAGGCGGAATACGAAATTTTATTCACCCAAAAGCTAATAATGACTCCCTCGGTGGAGGTTAACGTGCACAGTAAGACTGATATGTCTGCGGGTGTTGGGTCGGGTTTATCAGATATCGAGCTGGGGCTACGGCTTCGCTATGAAATAAAGCGTGAATTTGCACCGTATATTGGCGTCAATTGGATCAGGAAATATGGAAACACAGCTGATTTAGCAACATTGGCGGGTGAAGATAAAGCGGATATGCAGTTTGTACTCGGCATTAAAGCATGGTTCTAATCCAAGAATGAATGACCTTTTAATGCCAAAAAAAGCAGCCGATAATGATGTGTTGTCCACTTGATGATTGATGTCATGTCAGTGTGCCAACTTATAAAATCGGCATTACCAGCAGATAAGTGAGAAAGACGTAGGGTAAAACAGGGGTGAAATATGATAGACGCAAACCATAATACAGATCATAAAGCGTTGTTACGACCGTTGGTACACGAGCTAATGATTGAAGGCGCAGGCTGTGCGAGCTGTGTCGGGAAAATAGAAACGGCTCTAAAAAAAATTGCTGGGGTTAACCTTGCCGAGATGAATTTTGCCCAGCGGACAGTGACCGTTGAGGGGAATGTATCGGTAAACTTGCTGATTGAAGCCGTGGAGCGAGCGGGCTATCAAGCAAAAAGCACCCAGGGCTCGACCGACAATGAATTCTTTGATGAAAAAGAACTTGCAGATCAGGAACACTATAAACGTTTAGTGCAGAACATGTTGCTGGCTCTTGGCTTTGGTATACCATTGATGGTTTACAGTATGACCGGCGGACAAATAACAGGCGAAAACCTATTCGAACGTGGTACTGGTGTGGTGATAGGCCTACTGTGTGCTGTTGTTATGTATGCGGCGGGTCGACACTTTTACATTGGTGCCTGGAAATCTTTAATCAATCACAATGCCAATATGGATACGTTGATTGCCTTAGGCACGGGGACGGCTTGGCTGTATTCAATGGTGGTGGTGCTATTTCCAAACATAGTGCCGGATATGGCGAGGCACGTATACTTTGAAGCATCGGCGATGATTATTGGTTTGGTCAACTTGGGCTTAGCACTTGAGGTTAAGGCACGGGGGCGAACCAGTGAGGCAATAAAACGCTTGATTGGCTTGCAGCCTAAAACAGCACGGGTGATGCGGGACAATAAAAGCATGGATATTCCGATCGGTCAGGTAATAGTGGGTGACACTGTACGTGTTCGGCCTGGTGAAAAAATCCCCGTTGATGGTGTGGTGGCTGAGGGGCGTTCAACAGTAGATGAGTCCATGTTGACTGGGGAACCCATGCCCGTTGAAAAGGCTCATGGTGATAACGTGGTAGCCGGTTCAATTAATAAAAGCGGCACCATTGCTTTTAAAGCAACAGGCGTTGGTAAAGACACCGCGCTGGCGCACATTGTTAAAATGGTTAAGCATGCGCAAAACTCAAAACTGCCCATTGGCCGTTTGGCCGACATGATATCGGCTTATTTTGTCCCAGCCGTGATGATCATTTCAGTGATCAGTGCCTTAGTTTGGTTGAATGTTGGCCCAGAGTCAGCGCAGGCTTTTGCTGTTGTTGCTGCAACAACGGTACTTATTATTGCCTGCCCATGTGCGCTGGGCTTGGCCACCCCTATGTCGGTAATGGTTGGTGTGGGTAAAGCGGCAGAAGTTGGTGCGTTAATCCGTAGTGGAGAAGCTTTACAAACGGCCTCTAAAATAACCGTTATGGTGTTAGATAAAACCGGAACAATTACCTTAGGCCGGCCTAAAGTTACGAATATCCACTTAGTCAATGCAAACAATGAAGATAGCGTGCTGCAATTAGCGGCCAGTTTAGAGGCCGGTTCAGAACACCCTTTGGCACTGTCTATTATTGAGTCGGCTGAGGAACGCGGCCTATTGAGTGATAAGCTGGAACACTTCAATGCAATTACTGGCCGTGGTGTTGAAGGCACTGTTCGAGCACATAAATTGCTGTTGGGTAATGAACAGCTCATGGGTGATAAAAAAATAGCCATTGATGCGGCTGCCAAGCAAATGGCCCAGCAGATGGCATGTGATGCAAAAACGCCCATGTACTTTGCCATGGATGGCCAACTAGGTGCAGTAGTGGCAGTTGCTGATCCGATTAAAGATGATTCTATGGCGGCCATTAAGCGGCTAAAGAGTACAGGGGTTCGTGTGTTGATGTTGACGGGTGACAACCAAGAAACCGCCAAAGCGATTGCAAGAAAAGTAGGGATTAGTGAGTTTTTTGCCGACGTGCTGCCCGAGGGTAAAGTGGCTAAAATAACCGAGCTTCAACAGCAATATAACATCGTTGGGATGACAGGGGATGGAATTAATGATGCGCCTGCACTGGCAATGGCCGATGTTGGTTTTGCCATTGGTACGGGTACCGATGTGGCCATAGAAAGTGCCGACATTACATTAATGCGTGGGTCGTTACATGGTTTGGCTGATGCCATAGCCGTTAGCAAAGCGACCCTGCGTAATATCAAGCAAAACTTAGCAGGGGCTTTTGTGTATAACATGGCAGGCGTCCCGATTGCAGCCGGTGTGCTTTACCCCATTATGGGGGTGATGTTAAACCCAGTTGTTGCTGGAGCGGCAATGGCGCTGTCTTCATTGACAGTGGTCACCAATGCCAATCGCTTACGTTTGTTTAAACCACAAGAGCATTAGAAGGAGTCTATAGATGCTAGTCATTAACTTATTAGGGGTGTCGCTGATCGCTTTGATTGCTTGGTGGTTTTGGTGGTGCCAGCCCAAATAGTAATGCATGTTGCCCTATCTTTTGCAGGGTCTAGGCTAAAAGCATAGAGAGCAGGTGTTAGAGCAGCTTTTAAAACAAAATATTTAAGGAGGTAAGAGTGGGGTTCAATAGCATAAAAAGATATCTAATCGTGGTGGTATTACTAAGTATTGCAGCCTGCTCAGATAACAGCAATGTGCCGAATATAGCGGCCGACCTTGGGGTGCAGCCTATTAAATTAGATGTGTTCAAAAGCCCAACATGTGGTTGCTGTGCTAAATGGGTTGACCATATCAGCTTGCATGGATTTAACACGGCGGAGCACCTACCGAGTAATCTCCAACAATTTAAGCTGGATAAAGGCATTGCGCCCCGTTACCAGTCATGTCATACCGGTGTTTCAAAAGAAGGTTACGTTTTTGAAGGTCATATACCAGCAGAGGTTATGAAACGTTTCTTGCTGGAAAAACCAGCGGGTGCGATAGGTCTATCCGTGCCTGGGATGCCAGTTGGAAGCCCTGGGATGGAAATGGGCGAGAGGTATGATGACTACAATGTCTTGTTGTTGATGAAGGATGGCACGGCACAGGTGTACCATAAAGTTCGTCACGCTAGCGAGAGCTAAACGAGAGTATCACGGTTATCAGCTGCTAAGCCTTAAGGTTACTTTAATGTTCACCTGTTAATCTTTGGTCATTCTAAAAGGTTTAGGGACGGGCTTAAGGTGCTAGAGAATAAAGTAATCGCTGACACGTCAGCTAGCAGGAGGAATTTAAGAAGGCGTACGTTTTTACCGCACTCTATGATTCAGTTATCGGGTATTGAAGGCACTAACAGGCCGGCTGTGGAGTCTTTTGTGGCGAGTCAGTTTTTTAAGAACCACCAAGCCAACGTGTCAGATTTTTTACCCTATCTCATGTCTGCGGAGACTGAAAAAAAGATAACATCGGCTATTGGGTTTCGCATTGCGGCACGGCAACCTTTATTTTTAGAGCAGTACTTGGCGCAGCCTGTAGAAAAACTTATTTCTCAGTTGCGAGATGAATCAGTGAGTCGCCAAAAAATTGCTGAAATTGGTAACCTAGCGTCAAGCGCACCGGGTTCTAGTCAAATGTTGTTTGTTTTAGTGATCAGTGTCTTGCACCGAGCCGGTATTGACTGGGCTATTTTTACGGCCACACGCCCAGTACAGCGCATGATTGCGTCGTTGGGTATTAATTGCTTAGAAATTTGCAGGGCTGACGAAACTCAGCTAAAGCAGAGTAAAGACTCCTGGGGTGATTATTATACTCATCAGCCTAAAGTGATTGCAGGTCACCTTGAAACGGCCTATAACCGGCTCTGCGAACACTCAGTTGCTGGGTTTATGATTCAAAATTACCAAGAGACAATTGATGCCTGCGTGCTGCAGCTTAGCCGAGAACATTGATGATATGGGAAGCTGTCCAGCAGCGTGCACTGACACAGCCCAATAGCCTTGCATTTATAGATGCTGATGGGGCATACAGTTATGCTGAGTTGGTAGAGAAAACACAGAGCGTAGCGCAGTCACTGTCGCAGTATGCAGGCCAAGTTATGGGCCTGTATGCTGGCAATTCAATCAGCTGGTTATTGGTTGATTTTGCATGCCAAATTAATGAAATTGTTCTGGTGCCCTTACCGGTTTTCTTTTCAAACCAGCAGTTAGTTCATGCCATTGAAACGGCCGGTGTCGATGTGCTTATTCATTCGGACAATGACCGCTTATGTGATTTGGTCGATTGCTTGAATGGATCGCCCTTAACGGCAGGCCTTATTAGCAGCTCCCTTGCAAAGCCAACGGACACTCAAAAACCTAAACAGACTGCGAAAATCACCTTTACCTCTGGTTCTACAGGGCAACCTAAGGGCGTTTGCTTATCTAACCAGCAACAATTTAATGTGGCCGATGCTATTCAGCAGTCCCTTCATTTAACAGCGGGTAAGCATCTGTCTGTATTACCCTTTAGCACCTTGCTTGAAAACACGGCAGGGGCTTATGTCACCTTGTTAAATGGTGGGTGTGTTGTGGCATTACCCAGTGAGAAACTGGGTTTTAATGGCAGCAGCCAATTCGATATAGCCGTGTTTTTTGAGGTATTAGCCGAGCAGCAGCCAGTGAGCCTTATTATCTTAGCGGAATTATTAATGGCCATCGTCCATAAGGTGGAAATGGGTTGGAAACTACCAACAAGCATTGAAATGATCGCGATTGGTGGCAGTAAGGTACCTAGTCGCTTGCTTGAGCAAGCAGATGCATTAGGCTTGCCCGTTTTTGAAGGGTATGGCTTATCCGAGTGTGGTTCGGTAGTGAGTTTAAACACACCTGGGCAGCGGCTGATAGGGTCTGTTGGTAAGCCACTAAAACATGTCGCGGTACAAATTAATAATGACGAGGTTCTGGTCTCAGGAAACTCCTTTTTAGGTTATGTGAATGAATCGACATCTTGGGGCCAACGGTTGGTAGAAACAGGTGATTTAGGCTATGTCGATGAACACGGTTTTTTATACATTAATGGCCGTAAGAAGAACCTGCTGATTTCTAGCTTTGCTCGAAATATTAGCCCTGAATGGGTTGAAAGTAGCGTGCTAAGCGACCCCAATATTAATCAGTGTGTGATATTTGGTGACCAACGTCCCTATTGTATAGCACTTGTCTGGACTCAAAATAAGCAGTTTAAAAAGGCCGATATTGACGCAAGCTTATCGGTGGCTAATCAAATCTTGCCTGATTACGCAAAGGTCAAGGCTTGGATAAGGTTACCGGTACCTCTCAGTTATGGCGCAGGGACATTAACCGCAAATGGTAAGCCGATGAGAATAAACATTGCTCAGCAATATGCTGAGCAGATAAATACATTATATATGGAGCATCAGGAATGAGTTTTTTTCAACGATTACAACAAGAAACTGAGCAAGCCCGTCAGCCTTTGCTTAGTGCCCCTATTATTCAGCGTGCTATTTCAGGGACTATTTCTTTGGATGAGTACACGAGTTTTTTGCAGCAGGCATACCACCACGTTAAACACACAGTCCCCCTGCTGATGGCAGTAGGGGCTGCATTGCCCGAAGAAAAGGAATGGTTGCGTGTGGCCGTGGCAGAATATATTGAAGAAGAGATTGGTCATCAAGAGTGGATTCTTAATGACTTAGCTGTGTGCGGTTTAGATAAAGAGACCGTTAGAAAAAGCCAGCCGGCTTTTGAGACAGAACTGATGGTGGCTTACGCCTATGATACTATCAACAGAGGAAACCCCATGGGGTTTTTTGGGATGGTGCATGTATTGGAAGGCACCAGCATAACAACAGCAGATAAGGCGGCAAAAGGTATTCAGCAAGCATTAGGCTTACCAGATGAGGCATTTAGTTACCTAGTATCACATGGCGAACTTGATTTAGAGCATGTTGAGTTTTTCGAGAAATTAATGAATAAAGTGGATAACCTTGACGATCAAGAGACGATTATTCATTGTGCAAAAGGTTTTTATCGCCTGTACGGTGATATATTTCGTGCACTAACAACAGATTAAAGGAGAGGTACGTGTATAACAATAAAGTCATTTTACTAACGGGTGCGGGTGGTGGTATTGGTGCAGCAATGGCCAAAGAATTATCTCAATTAGGTGCGCAGCTTATTTTAGTGGGGCGACATCAAGAAAGCCTTGAGGCTGTCAAAAACAAGTTGCAAGGGCAGCATGATGTTCTAGTTGCTGATATTTCAACCACAGCTGGCCGCCAAGTGATTGTCGCTCACTGTGAGCAACGTGAAGGTGGGCTTGATATGCTAATTAACAATGCTGGGGTAAGTGCCTTTACACGCTTCGAAACGATGAGTGAGGAGAAAGTAGCCTCGGTCATAAACATTAACTTAACCAGCACCATGTTATTAACACAAAAATTATTGCCATTATTACAGGCTAAAGCTGTCTCTTATACACATCTGACGCTGCCGACGAA
>JAHRWG010000017.1 GCA_019090295.1 Cycloclasticus sp.
CTTAAATAAATTAAGGGCTTACATGTAAATACTTTACTTTATAGTAGCAGGTAGCTCCTAGAACGGTATATCGTCATCAAAGTCGTCCATAGGCGCTGTCGGCTGCGCTGGTGCTGAGGCAAAGTTATCATTAACACGTGGTTTTGAAGCTGCAGGTGAAAACTCGGCAGAACCGCCTCCACGACTGTCTAGCATTTGCATTTCGTTGGCTACAATTTCAGTTTTATAGCGGTCAGCTCCGGTATTTTTATCTTGCCACTTTGTGGTTTTTAAAGACCCTTCAATATAAACTTTTGAGCCTTTTTTTAAGTATTGGCCGGCTATTTCTGCTAGTTTTCGATAAAAAACCACGCTATGCCATTCGGTTTTTTCAACGGGTTGCCCGGTTGATTTGTCTTTCCATGTTTCAGATGTTGCTACCGTTATACTGGTTACCGCACCGCCATTAGGCATATACCTAGTATCGGGGTCCTTTCCTAGGTTACCCACTAATATCACTTTATTTACGCCTCTACTGGCCATGTCTTACTCCCAATTTAATTAGCTAATCAAGCTGCTCTTTATATTAAGAATATAAAGCAGCCTCTAGTGCTTCTGTGTCTAACAAGTCGTTATCAACCTTTAAATATACGGTTGAATCATCCACTGCAATACCAATATCTAGCACACCTTTCACAGCCTGTAGCTTAGCAGTTATTTCTTTTATTTGCTCGGTTGATTCTGGCTCGAAGTGCTTTATCAGGCTGCTAACATGGCGAGGGTTTTTCATGCTGACGGCCACTAGAAACCAAATAAACAAAACCGATGAACAGACTAAAAATACGCTGTTAATGCCGTAGTTTCCCCATACAACACCACCGATGACCCCGCCACAAAATGCGCCAAAGAATTGTGAGCTTGAGTACACACCCATGGCCGTTCCTTTACCGCCTGCAAATGCAATTTTTGATACCAAGGACGGTAAAATAGCCTCCAATAAATTAAAGGCAATAAAGAAAATCAGTAGCATCGCAAGCATGCTCCATAAACTGTCACCAAATAAGAATAGGCCTAAGCTAGCTGCCGATAAAGCCGCAATAGCCGATACAAAAACCGTTTTCATTTTATGTTTTGTTTCTGCAATGATGACAAAGGGCACCATCGCGATAATAGATATAACCAGCACCGGCAGGTAGACCATCCAATGGTCTTTTAAGGGTAGGTTTAACGGGCCTTGCATTAAGCGTGGCAGAACCACAAAAATGGCTGTCATAACTAAATGCAGACAAAAAATACCCATGTCTAAACGCAGTAACTCTGGGTTTTTTAAGACTTTTCCAAACAGTGCCGGAATGGGTTCGGCATCTTTATGAATGGTGAGTTTTTTTGCTTGAGGAACGACGGTATGCAGTAATAGAACCCCTATGAGCGCCAAGAGAGCCGTGAACCAGAAAATACTCTGCAGTCCACCTATAGAGGCCAGCACGGGACCCAGCACCATTGCCAAACTAAACGACACCCCTATACTTATACCGATGGTGGCCATTATTTTGGTTCTATTTTGTTCCAATGTTAAATCTGCGGCCAACGCCATGATGGCTGCAGCCACTGCACCACTGCCTTGCAACGCTCGACCTAAAATAACCCCATAAATACTGGTCGACATGGCGGCAACAATACTGCCACTAAAGAATAATAAAAGGCCGATGGTGATGATTTTTTTTCGGCCAAAACGATCTGACATTAACCCAAAGGGAATTTGTAATACTGCCTGAGTCAGGCCATAAACACTCATCGCCAAACCCAATAATAAGGGCGTAAAGCCATTGAGTTTTTCTGCATACAAAGACATAACCGGTAGCACCATAAAAAGCCCCAGCATTCGCATCGAAAAAATACCAGCCAAGCCAATACTGGCTTTCTTTTCGTGCTCGCTCATGGTCGATGCTTGAGTGACCGAATTACTCATAATTACTTTGCTCTACATAGATAAAGAAGGGTATATTATCAGGTTTGGCATAAAGATTAGTGACCTAAATGGACAGCATTCAAATTCGCGGCGCGAGAACACATAATTTAAAAAACATTGATCTTGATCTTCCTAGAGGCAAACTTATCGTCATTACTGGTTTATCTGGTTCGGGTAAATCTTCGCTGGCATTTGATACCATTTATGCCGAAGGGCAACGACGGTATGTTGAATCATTATCGGCCTATGCGCGGCAATTTTTATCCGTTATGGAAAAGCCCGATGTTGACCACATAGAAGGCTTGTCACCCGCTATTTCTATTGAGCAAAAATCAACCTCTCATAACCCGCGTTCGACCGTTGGTACGATCACTGAAATATACGATTATTTACGTCTTCTTTTTGCTCGAACGGGTATTCCCCAATGTCCTGAGCATGGTCTTTCGCTTGAAGCGCAAACCATTACTCAAATGGTGGACTCTGTCCTAGAGCTTAATCCAGACAAGCGCTGGATGTTGCTATCACCCATTATTCAAGAACGTAAAGGCGAGCACTTTAATGTTTTAAGTGATTTGCGCAACCAAGGTTTTATTCGTGCGCGTATTGATGGCGTTGTGGTTGAACTGGATGATGCACCTGTTCTTGAGCTAAAAAAGAAGCACACCATTGAAGTGGTGGTTGATCGTTTTAAAATTAATGATGAGTTACCGACTCGTCTAGCTGAGTCGTTTGAAACGGCCTTAAAACTGTCGGAAGGGATTGCCATTGTTAGTAGCATTGATGACGATGAAGAGTCTCTCTTTTCAGCACGATTTGCTTGCCCAAGTTGTGGCTATAGCATTAGTGAGCTTGAACCGCGCAGCTTCTCTTTTAACAGCCCCAAAGGGGCCTGTTCAAGCTGTGACGGCTTAGGTATCCAACAATATATTAATGCTGAGCAGGTTGTTCATAGTGCTGACATTAGCTTGGCTGGCGGCGCTATCCGCGGCTGGGACAAGCGCAATATGTATTACTACCAAATGATCATGTCATTGGCTAAATATTACAATTTTGACCCAGAAGACAGCTTCGCCTCTTACTCTGACAAGATTCAACACGCTATTTTATTTGGCAGTGGTGATGAAAAGATTGAATTTATCACGCCCAACAGCCGAGGTGAAAGCATTAAGCGCACACATGCTTTTGAGGGCATTATTCCAAGCATGGAGCGCCGCTATCGTGACACTGACTCTAATACCGTTCGCGATGAGTTGGCTAAATACTTATCCAGCCGCCCTTGCCCCGTTTGCAAAGGCCAACGCTTAAGTGAAGCGGCTCGGCATGTTTTTGTCGGCCCGCACACTTTGCCAGAAATTACCCACCTTTCTATTCGTGAAACCAGCGATTTATTTACCCATTTAACACTCACGGGGCACCGCGGAGAAATTGCTAAAAAAATCATTAAGGAAATTAGCGTACGGTTACATTTTCTTATCAACGTAGGTTTAGATTATTTATCATTAGACCGTAGCGCTGATACTCTTTCAGGTGGTGAGGCCCAACGCATTCGTCTGGCCAGCCAAATTGGTGCGGGGCTTGTTGGGGTCATGTATGTTTTAGACGAGCCGTCCATTGGGCTGCATCAACGTGATAATCAACGCTTAATCAACACCTTGTACCATTTACGTGATATCGGTAATACGGTGATTGTTGTTGAACACGATGAAGATGCTATTTTAGCGGCCGATCATGTGATCGATATTGGCCCAAATGCCGGTATTCACGGCGGTCAAATTATTGCTCAAGGTAGCCCTCAAGACATTATTGACAATCCAAATTCAACCACTGGCGACTACTTATCAGGTCGACAGTTTATTGCCATACCGGCAAAGCGACACCCTGTTAACCCCGAAAAAGTGCTGCGTATCAATAATGCTAGCGGGAACAACTTAAAAAACATTAGTGTCGATATTCCCTTAGGTTTATTAACCTGCGTTACCGGCGTCTCTGGCTCGGGGAAATCAACACTGATCAATGAAACACTGTATCCGACGGTTGCTAAGGTTCTGAATAAATCATCATTAGCTATTGCCAGTAACGATGGCGTCGATGGCCTAGACCAGCTCGATAAAGTGGTTGATATAGACCAAAGCCCTATTGGACGAACACCTCGCTCAAACCCTGCCACGTATACTGGCCTGTTCACCCCGATTCGTGAATTATTTGCTGCCACGCCCGAAGCACGCTCGCGCGGTTATACACCTGGACGATTTAGCTTTAATGTAAAGGTGGGCGATGCGAGGCCTGCAAAGGTGATGGCGTTATTAAGGTAGAAATGCACTTTTTAGCGGATGTGTACGTAAAGTGCGACAGCTGCAACGGTCAGCGGTATAACCGTGAAACCTTAGAGATACGTTACAAGGGCAAAACAATTCACGAAGTTCTTGAGATGACCATTGAAAATGCCGCCGATTTTTTTAAGGCTATTCCGGTTATTTCAAGAAAGCTACAAACGCTAATCGAAGTGGGTTTAGGTTATATCACCCTAGGGCAAAATGCGGTGACATTATCCGGTGGTGAGGCTCAACGGGTTAAATTATCGCGTGAGCTGTCTAAAAGAGACACCGGGAAAACCTTATACATTCTTGATGAACCGACCACTGGGCTGCATTTTGCCGACATTCAGCAGTTACTGGCCGTCTTGCACAAATTAAGGGATCACGGGAACACCTTGGTTGTTATCGAGCATAATCTAGATGTTATAAAAACCGCTGACTGGATCATTGATATAGGCCCAGAGGGTGGTCGTGGAGGTGGCCAGGTAGTAGCCGAAGGAACACCAGAAGCAGTGGTTAAGTGTACTGAGTCGCATACCGGCCATTACTTGGAAGCCCTGTTAAAAAAGTAGGCCTATCAACTCAACCAACTGACCAATGCCTTTATGAGTAATACGATTACACGCTTTTTTCCTCTTTGGGCTATTTTGTTGTCGGCTGTGGCCTATGTGCTGCCCGAGTTATTTATTCCATTAAAGGGCAGCCTGTTTTTTTTACTGGGCTTAGTGATGTTTGGCATGGGCATTAGCTTAAAGGCCAGAGACTTTTTAGCGGTTATAAAAAGCCCTAAACCTATTATTTTAGGCTTACTGTTACAGTTTCTCTGCATGCCTTTCTTTGCTTGGGCCCTTTCATCATGGTTGCAACTGCCCCTTATGCTAGCCACTGGAATGTTACTGGTTGGAGCAAGTCCGGGCGGCACAGCATCCAATGTTATTTGTTATTTGGCAAAAGGAAATGTCGCCCTTTCCATTACGGTTACAGCCATGTCAACGTTGGTGGCGGTTGTGGCCACCCCTTTTCTTAGCTTTTTATACCTCAGCCAGCAGGTGGATGTGCCCGCCATGAAAATGTTAATCGATATTTTTAAAATAATTATTTTGCCGGTCACTGCAGGGATTACTTGCAATCAACTATTTGGCCGTTTTTTGAAAACGGCCCGACACATTTTTCCTGCTGTCTCAGTTTTATCCATTGTTCTTATTATCGCCATTATTGTTGCTCTCAACCAATCACGTTTAGGCGATATTGGCTTACTACTCGTCACCGCTGTCGCCTTGCATAATGCCCTAGGGTTACTGGTCGGTTATTGGGTACCACGCATGCTGGGTATGGATAAAAAAACCAGCAAAACACTTGCTATTGAAGTTGGCATGCAAAATTCAGGGCTTGCTGTTGCATTAGCGGTTAAGTACTTTTCACCCATAGCAGCCCTGCCTGGCGCTTTATTTTCTTTATGGCACAATCTAAGTGGTGCATTGCTCGCATCAGCTTGGTCACGCTTAAAATAAGCTTTAAAAGGCTGCTTATTACGATATAAAGTGCTTTAACACCATCTATTTTTACAGGGCATCGGGGTGAAACAGTTGCTGACCGCCTTTACGGAAGCCCCTTATTATTTCTTGCCCTTCTGGGCCTGTCACAAAGGCGATATATTTTTTTGCCCAGTCATAACGCGCCTGTTTATGTTTAGCTGGATTAACCGCCATCACGTGATAAGGGTTGAATAAGCTGGCATCTCCTTCAAAAACAACGATTAAATCCAGTTTATCAGCAAACGCAATCTGCGTTCCTCGATCGGTTAACGTGTACGCTTGTTTCTCGTTGGCAATATTTAGTACCGCACCCATCCCTTGACCTACATCCACGTACCAATCACCCACTGGCTTAATGCCTGCGTTTTCCCACAGTGCTTTTTCTTTTTTATGGGTGCCGGAGTCATCCCCGCGTGAAATAAAAACCGCTTTTGTTTGAGCTATTGCTCGTAAAGCCTCTTCTATATTTTTTGAAGAGCCAATTCCAGCTGGGTCATTTCTTGGGCCAACCATTACAAAGTCATTATGCATCACTGCTAAACGATCAATAAAATTACCCGACGCTACATACTTTAGTTCGGCTGCTGGTGCATGAGCAAGCACCACATCCACATCACCTTGCCCCCCCATTTTTAACGCCTTGCCCGTGCCTACGGCTATCACTTCAAGCGAGACATTGTATTTTTCTTCAAATACTGGGTGTAATACCGCCAGTAAACCCGAGTTTTCGGTACTGGTGGTTGTCGATATTCTCAGTACATTTGCCGCCCAAGTGTTTGTTGCCACACTTATTAAAAATACTAATAAGCTGAACCTCTTTATTACTTTGGTCATTTCAATATCCTTACGTTAAGACGGCGTGTTTGCGCACCCTTTTAATTTATTAATTACTCAAAATGCCCATTGTCCACGAAGCTGGAAAACACTTGGTTCTTCGTTATTATGTGCGCCGCCTTTAATGTCTAATACTTGCACATAATTTGCTGAAAAACGTAAAACCGGGTTTGGAAACCAGTTAACACCCAGGGTTATACTGTCTGCCTCACCGCCATCTATGTCCCCATCATTCAAATTAATAGTGCTATACCTAGCGGCTAATTGCCAAGCTCCCATACCATTTTCACCAAAATATCGATTGGGTTTAATGCCCGCAAATTTGCCTTTTTTATAGGTTCGAGTTTCGCCCGTTAGGAAGTAAGCTGCCTCTGCATACCAGCCATCAAATGCTAAATCAGTACCTGTGCGTTCAACATCTGTTCGAATGTACTCAATTTGAGTAGAAAAGGGCCCGGCAACAGCGGCCAACTCCAAACCGGTTTTCAGGGTGCTATCAACGTTAGCAATACTACCGGTATCAACTATAGAGACACCCGACACATGCGTTTCGGCTTGCTGTTTAAACTGAACACTATCATTGGCACTGGCTGTTCTATAATTACTGGCCAAACCTACATGTAAAACACGGCCCTTTTCATTAATAGGGGCATAGGTTAAACGACCCGCAGCACCCCAGCCTTCATCTTCTGACTGAGAGGCCGTACTCACACTATCACCGAAGAGGGCTGCTGCCGCAGTCCAGTGTTGATGTTTTGTTGATGCCATTAACCCTATGTGACGCCCCGCTGCAAAAGCGTCTGGCAGTGACCGTTCCGTAAAGGTAATGTGCTTTGAACTGGTCTGTTCTTGTAGCATAAAGGGGTCTTTAAAGTTACCCGCTTTTAATTCGATATCCTTTAATCCGGTATATGTTAGGTATGCGTCCTTAATCCCTTTGTTACCCGTTCCTGTAAAGTCATATTGGAGTTTATACCCCCAATCTTTGTACATTTTTCCCTGAACATATATGCGTGCCCGCCTTACCTCAGTACCATCACCCAACTGACTGCCCGACGCATCACTGTCTTCGCCATACCAAGCAGAATCAACCTGTAACCGACCCCCAATTTTCATA
>JAHRWG010000018.1 GCA_019090295.1 Cycloclasticus sp.
CAAGATGAAATGGCAGAGCTATTCTCAGATTTACCAGAGGCGCTTGAGAATACGGTTGAGATTGCGAAACGTTGTAATGTAGCACTTAATTTGGGTGAAAACTTTTTACCAGATTTTCCTGTTCCAGATGGTTTAACCACTGATCAGTATTTTGCTCAACTCGCTGAAGAAGGGCTGGCAAAGAGAATAAAAGAAACGGCTCAGCGCATAGATTTTGATGAGGAGCGAATTGCTCAATACCAAGCACGTTTGAAACGTGAATTGGATGTGATTTGCCAAATGGGGTTCCCGGGTTATTTCTTAATTGTTGCTGACTTTATCGAGTGGGCAAAAAATAATGATGTGCCGGTAGGCCCTGGGCGTGGTTCAGGTGCTGGTTCTATTGTTGCTTATGCGATGCGAATTACTGACTTAGACCCAATGGAATTTGATTTACTGTTTGAGCGGTTTTTGAACCCAGAACGTGTATCAATGCCTGATTTTGACGTTGATTTTTGTATGGATGGACGTGACCGGGTTATCAATTACGTGGGCGAACGTTATGGCCGAGATAAAGTGTCGCAAATCATTACCTACGGTAGCATGGCGGCTAAAGCGGTTATTCGTGATGTTGGGCGTGTACTGGGGCATCCTTATGGTTTTGTCGATCGGCTAGCTAAAGCGATTCCTTTTGAAATAGGCATGACGTTAACAAAAGCGCTCGATGAGAGCCCTGACTTGTTGACAGCTTATAAAGAGGAAGATGAAGTCAGGGAGCTCATTGATTTAGCCTTGCAATTAGAAGGGGTTGCTAGGAATGCAGGCAAACATGCCGGTGGGGTGGTTATTTCCCCCAGTAAATTAACCGACTTTTCGCCGCTTTATTGTGAGCAAGATGGTAGCAATCTGGTCACTCAATTTGATAAGGATGATATTGAAGCGGTTGGCCTTGTTAAGTTTGACTTTTTAGGCCTACGAACCCTAACAATTATTGATTGGGCCTTAAAAAATATAAACCCTCGGCTTGAGGCAAAAGGTGAGCCAGTAGTTAATATTGACTTATTGCCAAGAGATGATGAGAAGACGTACGAACTGTTAAAAAACTATCAAACGACCGCTGTTTTTCAGCTTGAATCACGGGGGATGAAGGATTTAATTCGTCGCCTTAGACCTGATTCATTTGAAGACATTATTGCTTTAGTTGCTCTATTCAGACCTGGGCCTTTGCAATCGGGAATGGTAGATGACTATATTAATGTTAAACATGGTCGAAAAAAAGCTGAATACGCGCACCCCAGTTTAATTCCAATTTTACAGCCAACTAACGGTGTTATTTTATATCAAGAGCAAGTGATGAGGATCGCTCAGGACTTGGCTGGTTATAGTCTAGGTATGGCCGATCTTTTGCGGCGTGCTATGGGTAAAAAGAAACCTGAAGAAATGGCCAAGCAACGAGAAATGTTTACCTCAGGTGCGGTTGAAAATGGCGTGGATTCCGAGGTAGCGACCTATATTTTTGACTTAATGGAAAAATTTGCTGGCTATGGATTTAATAAATCTCACTCGGCGGCATATGCGCTTATTGCATACCAAACGGCTTGGTTAAAAGCGCATTATCCATCTGAATTTATGGCGGCAGTACTGTCTTCTGATATGGATAACACCGATAAGGTGGTTCTTTTTATTGATGAATGTCGTGAAATGGAGCTAGATATTCTACCGCCTGATGTCAATACATCGACCTATCATTTTACCACCAACGATGAGGGGCAAATTATATATGGTTTAGGTGCTATTAAAGGTGTTGGTGAAGCAGCTATCGAATCAATCATCGAGCAAAGGCAGATAGGCGGCCTTTATAAAAGTCATGAGGATTTAGCTAAACGTATTGACCTTCGTAAAGCGAATAAGCGAGTTCAAGATGCTCTAATTAAGTCGGGTGCTTTAGATTGCTTTGGTACTCACCGTGCGATGTTAATGCAGCAATTACCAAATGTTTTACAAGTGGCTGAACAACATTATAAAAGTGACCAAGCTGGACAAAATGACTTATTTGGCCTGAGTGTGATCGAACCCATTAAGCAATTAGATGCCGTTAATGTTGAACCCTGGACTGAATATGAGCGGCTCAAGGCAGAAAAAATAACCTTAGGTTTGTACTTAACAGGGCATCCATTTGACTCTGTTAAAGAAGAAATGCAGGCATTAGTATCGGGGAAATTATCGCTTATGCTCGAAATGGAGTTGGCGGGTGCTAATCAAGGTGGGCAATACCGGCGAGTTAAAGGCAAGCCGGTGACCATTGCAGGGCTTATTTTAGAAGTGAAAACACGGTTAACTAAAACCGGCTCGAAAATAGCAACGATTATAGTGGATGATGGCAGTGCTCGACTTGAAGCGGTGGCGTATACGGAGACCTACGAGCGCTTTTCTGAGGTATTGAAAAGCGAGCAAATTGTTGTACTAGAAGGTGGTTTGGCACATGATGACTTTGCGGGTCAAAATAGGCTATCCATCGAGTCAGTGATGACAGTAGAAGAGGCAAGAGAGCGGTTTATAAAGGATGTGTTGATCGAATTAGATTTAACCGCACAAGGGGAAGCTGATAAAATAGATCAACTGAAACGTCTGTTGAGTGAATTTACAGGTGGTCAATGCCCCATTAAAATTAAGGCAACATTAGCCAATACTTCATTAGCATTGGTGCTGTCAGAACAATGGTTTATTTCACCCAAGGATGGTTTATTAGATAAGCTTCAAAAACTATTTCCTACGCAAAATAAATTTATACGGTACTGAATAGTACTGGCTGAATAAGTGTACTCACGATAAAATAAGGTTATGAACTTAAATTACTTAGATTTTGAACAACCCATCGTTGAATTAGAAGACAAGCTTGAAGAGCTTAAGCGAGTGGGCACAGATAATGAGATAGATCTTCAGAAAGAAATTGATCACATGCTGGAAAAAAGTGTTTCACTGACTGAAACAATTTTTTCTAAATTAAGTGACTGGCAAATTTCTAAGCTATCACGTCACCCTAAAAGGCCTTATTCTTTAGATTATATCGATGGTGTTTTTGACAGCTTTGTCGAGTTACATGGTGATCGTCACTATGCTGATGATGCTGCTATTGTCGGTGGTTTAGCGCGTCTAAATGGTTTGCCAGTGATGTTTGTTGGACACCAAAAAGGCCGAGATACTAAAGAAAAAATTCATCGTAATTTTGGCATGCCAAGACCAGAAGGCTATAGAAAAGCACTTCGGCTGATGCAAATGGCCGAGCGTTTCGGTCTGCCTATTATTACCTTTATCGACACCCCAGGTGCCTACCCTGGTGTTGGTGCTGAAGAGCGAGGGCAAAGTGAAGCTATTGCGAGAAACCTTTTTGAAATGTCTACCCTTAAAGTGCCTGTTATCAGTTTAGTTATTGGTGAAGGTGGCTCTGGCGGTGCATTGGCTTTAGGGGTTTGTGATAAGTTATTTTTATTGGAATACAGTACCTACTCGGTTATTTCCCCAGAAGGCTGTGCTACTATTTTATGGAAAAGTGCTGAAAAAGCATCTCAAGCAGCCGAAGCCATGGCCATTACGTCCAGTAAATTATTGGCACATGGCCTTATTGATGGGGTAATAGATGAGCCTTTAGGCGGTGCTCACCGGGATATTGATAGAATGAAGGAAAACATTAAAAAAACCTTAGTTCACGAGCTGGCGCAATTAACCTCTAAGCCAATAGATGAGTTGCTGACTGAGCGTTACACCCGATTAATGAGCTATGGGCAGTATGCAGAGTCTTAAAGGTCGGCTGTAAGAGCGGTACCAATGCACGGCATTTTTTGTTTTAAAACTTAGTGATGATAGGACTGGCTAATAGTGTCAGCGATATTATTGACCAAGCGCCTGCTAGTAGCACTATTCTTGTTGCATACAGTGGTGGGGTAGACTCGCATGTATTGCTTCATGTTTGCTCTGGACTGAAAGGGGTATACCCAAATAAAAACATTCAAGCCGTCTATATTGACCATGGCTTACATAAAGATTCGCCTCAGTGGCGTGACCACTGCGAAGCAATAGCAAGCTCGCTTGGGATTGAGTTTTTATCTGAAAAAGTTCATGCCGCTAACATAAATGGTGACGGCCCCGAGCAAGCAGCTAGAAACGCTAGGTATGCCGCTTTGGCATTACTGGTAAATAGCGGAACCTTATTGTTAACCGCGCAGCACCAGGATGACCAGGCCGAAACACTGATGTTGCAATTGCTCCGTGGTGCGGGCGCTAAAGGGCTTGCCAGTATGCCAACATTGGCGGCTTTTGGTAAAGGGTGTATAGGACGGCCATTCTTATCCATTAGTCAGCAAGAAGTGTTGGATTATGCAATGGTCAATAAACTAGGCTGGATCTGTCTCTTATACACATCTGACGCTGCCGACGAAGCTAGAAGTGTAGATTTCGGTGG
>JAHRWG010000019.1 GCA_019090295.1 Cycloclasticus sp.
GAGTTCGTCGGCAGCGTCAGATGTGTATAAGAGACAGAACCAGTGTAGACGAACATGACGCAGATGCAGATGCAGATGCATTAAGTGAAGGGTCTGCTTTTGCGAATGAAGTAGAACTACCCACCGATATCGCAGATGAAATTCAAGTGCAAAGCTTGAAGAAAAAATAAGGTTTTTTACAGTTATTTAATTTAAAAGAGGTTGTTGTGGGTTTATCACGTGCTGCAAAGGCAGACTTATGGTTTGTTGTCGTAACGCTGCTAGCAGCAGCAGGTTGGATTTTTTCTAAAGAAGCCATTCTTCTTATGCCCCCGCTATTATTTATTAGCTTGCGCTTTCTTTTAGCCGGCATGGTATTAACGATGGTCGGGTTTAGGCAGGTAAAAGCACTTTCTTGGAATCAATACAGGCAGTCTATTTTTGTCGGGGCTATTTTTTCGTTCGGAACATGCTTTTGGGTCATGGGGCTTTATTCGGGGGTTAGTATCAGTGTTGGGGTTTTTTTAACCAGCTTGGCTGTTATCATGGTGCCGCTGCTATCACGTGTTTTGTTTAAAGAAAAACCACCTAGAAGTACATGGTTTTCAATACCAGTCGCTGTTATAGGGCTTGCTATATTAACGTTGAAGAGCGATTTGAGTATTGAAACAGGGCAATTATTTTTTTTAGCGGCCTCATTCTTTTTTGGGATCTTCTTTATTTATAATACTCGGGCGGCTAATCACCAAGAAGTGGCCATGCTGGACGAGAGCATTAATGTTAGTGAAAAGGTACCTGCTTTACCGCTAACCGCCATCACTTTATTGGTTGTTGGTGTTATAGCCGCAGCTGTTTCATTTTATATGGAGCAATGGCAGCCCACATTCACTGGCTTCTCATTAGAGCTCCTATTTTGGGTGTCAGCCAGTGCATTAGTCGGAACAGCGCTTCGTTTTTTTATCCAAACTCATGCCCAGAGTCTATCAACGCATAGTCATGGTGTTGTTATCATGGTGGTGGAGCCCATATGGACTGCATTCTTGGCGGCTGCTTGGTTTGATGAGTCTTTATCACAAACGGATTTAATGGGTTGTAGCCTCATCTTCCTATCGATTGTTATTAATCGTTGGCCGCTCATCAGTGGCTTATTTAGGTTTTTAAATAAGACAACCGCTTAAGTACCTTAAAAACTGCTTACTGCGAGATCCTGCGTAGTCTGTTGCTTGACGCCTTAATGATGAAAGAATCCTAGTCTACTCTGTAAAAGGCAGCCATAAGCCTTTAGAATGCTAGTTTTACCGTTGATTAACTAATAGGCAGTTCTATGATTATTAAACCAAAAATTCGAGGCTTTATTTGTACTACATCTCACCCAGCAGGGTGTGCAGAGCATGTACAGCAGCAAATAGAACTAACGCAACAGCAAGGCCCTATTGAGAACGGTCCGAAAAAAGTATTGGTCATTGGCTCTTCCAGTGGGTATGGACTGGCATCACGTATATCGGCTGCCTTTGGCTCTGGCGCGGCAACTATTGGTGTGTTTTTTGAAAAACCTGGTACAGAAAGAAAAACAGGGTCTGCTGGCTGGTATAACACAGCGGCTTTTGATGTGGCGGCAAAAAAATCGGGTTTGTATGCTAAGCATATCAACGGTGATGCGTTCTCTCATGAGGCGAAGCAACAAGCCATTAAGTTAATTAAAGAAGATCTTGGGCAAATTGACCTTGTCATCTACTCGTTAGCATCACCTGTTAGAAAACTCCCAGAAACAGGTGAGCTTGTTCGTTCATGTTTAAAACCTATTGGGGAGACTTACCGTTCAACCGCGATAGACACCAATAAAGACACAATTATTGAAGCAGAAGTAGAGCCAGCAACAGAGCAAGAAGTAGCAGATACCGTTACAGTAATGGGTGGGCAAGATTGGGAGCTTTGGATGGATGCGCTGCTAGAAGCCGACGTGTTAGCAACGGGTTGTCAATCAGTTGCCTACAGTTATATCGGAACAGACATCACCTGGCCTATATATTGGGATGGTGCGTTAGGTAAAGCTAAAATGGATTTGGATCGAGCAGCTAACAGCATAGATAGCCAATTAAAAAGCCTATCGGGCAGTGCAAATGTGGCTGTTCTTAAGTCTGTTGTAACACAAGCTAGTTCAGCGATCCCAGTGATGCCGTTATATATTTCTATGGTGTTTAAAATCATGAAAGAAGAAGGTGTGCATGAAGGTTGCATAGAGCAAATTAACCGTTTATTTAGAACGCAGTTATTTACCAAAAATGCCGCTAAAAATCTAGATGATGCCAACCGTATTCGTTTAGATGACTGGGAGTTGCGTGATGATCTACAACAAAAATGCCGAGAAATATGGCCGACAGTAACGACAGAAAACCTGTTTGAATTAACAGATTATGCTAGTTATAAAGATGAGTTTTTAAACCTCTTTGGGTTTAACTTTTCTTCCGTTGACTACGCGGCCGAGGTTAACCCAGAAGTCAGCATTGAGGTTGAAAGCCTTTAAGGAATTTAAGCGTTTAAGTTTTAGTTATGATGAACAGGGGTGCAGGGAAGGCGATGGAGCAAACAAAAGTAAAGAGTAAAATGGAGAACAATAAGTCGTCTGCTCATATTTTAGTATTAGGCAATGAAAAAGGTGGGACAGGTAAGTCTACTTTGGCCATGCACCTTGTTGTCGGCTTAATGGATAACGGAAAAAAAGTGGCCGTTATAGATTTAGATGCACGGCAAAAAAGTATTGCGCGCTACATAGAAAACCGTCAGGCGTACATGCAACGTGAAGGGAAAGCGTTGCAACTGCCACTTGTATCAGTGGTTAAACAATCTCAGGCTAAAGTAACATCACAACGCCAAGAAGAGGATCAGGCCAACATGCAAGCAGCGCTTGATAATGTTAACCAGCAGGTTGATTTTATAGTGATTGATTGCCCCGGCAATGATACTTATTTATCAAGGTTGGCCCACGCATTGGCAGATACCTTGGTCACTCCGCTGAATGATAGCTTTGTTGATTTAGACTTAATTGGAGAAGTTGCAGCGACAGACTATCAAGTTAAACAACTAAGCTATTACAGTGAAATGGTCTGGGATAGTCGCAAGTTTCGCTCAGCAAGTGGGCAAGCCCCGATGGATTGGGTGGTCGTTCGAAATCGTTTAGCATCCTTAGACTCTAGAAATAACAAGCGGGTACATCGGGCACTTGAAGCCTTGCAAAAAAGGATAATGTTTCGTTATGTACCCGGTTTGTATGAGCGAGTTATATACAAAGAACTGTTCCCAAGCGGCTTAACAATTTTAGACCTTCCAAAGACAAATAGTTTATCTAATGTGGCGGCAAGGCAAGAGCTTAGGTCATTGATTGATAATTTAAAATTACTATAAATATTGAGTTTGTTAACACAGCAACAACAAGATGAGGTTATCGATTACACAGAATTAAAAATAGCCCATGCCTCGACAGTTCTTAATAAAAATTACCCTAGCATCCCAATAAAATTTGACCTCACAGGCCGTACAATCGGTATGTATAAATCTTGGCAAGCTGGCCAAGTTATTCGTTACAATCCCACAATATTTGCAAAATATTTCAGTGATAATTTAAAAAATACCGTGCCGCATGAAGTGGCACACTATATTGTTGATAAGCACTATGGTCGACAAGCGACTCGCCCGCATGGGCGAGAATGGCTTAGTTTGGTGATAGCTTTAGGTGGGGATGGTAAGCGAACAGCTCAATATGATTTAAGCGGAGTGGCTGTTAGGCGCTATTCGACGGTACGTTATACGTGTAACTGCCAAGTGCACGAGCTGGGCATACGGAGGCACAATAAAGTAACCCGTGGTTTGGCAACGTATGCTTGCCGGCAATGTGCTGGTCAACTGATTCAAGTATGAGTTGGTTTGTTTATATGATCGAAGCTAGCGATAATAGCTACTACACCGGCATTACTACCGATCTTGATAGGCGTTTTAATCAACATGCAAATGGAACGGGGGCAAAGTATTTTCGTGGTAGAAAGCCCTTGAAGATTATTTATGTCGAGCATCACCTAGACAGGAGCAGTGCTAGTGTCAGAGAGGCGTTGATTAAGAAGAAATCACACCTTCAAAAACAGCAATTAGCGGGTTCTCAAATGCACATAGATGGATTAAAAAGCTAAGGTTCTCTTGAATTGTCGTATCAATATCCCCATTCTTAGGGTAACTAACGTCGATTAAAATACTAAGCCTATGTCTGAGCCAATGAATGTTGTTTGTCCGTACTGTGATGCTGTTAATAAGCTTCCAGCGAGTAAATTAGCCATGGGTGGTTCTTGTGGGAAATGTAAGAAAAAATTATTCTCAGGCAAAGTGGCCACACTTAAAGGTGGTAACGCGCAACGCCACTTTGAACAAAGCGATATCCCCGTCGTAGTGGATTGTTGGGCTGCTTGGTGTGGGCCGTGTAAATTATTTGCGCCAACCTTTGAGCAAGTAACAAAACAGCTTGAGCCAAAGGCTCGTTTTGCAAAATTAGATACAGAGAACGAGCAGCGTCTAGCCGCACGCTTTAATATAAGAAGCATACCAACCCTAATCATCATGAAAAAGGGCAAAGAAGTAGCACGGCAAGCTGGCGTTATGAGCCCTCAGCAGTTTAAAGCCTGGCTAAAACCTTACTTAGA
>JAHRWG010000020.1 GCA_019090295.1 Cycloclasticus sp.
ATTAAAATAGTCGTGATGTTGTTGTGACTGAGACATGGCGAACTTAAAGAACGGTAAGCTTTTTTCGCTCATTAACTTTAAAATTATCGCTGATGGCGTTAGCGTGACATCCTTTAACTTTTGAACCTGTTTTTTTAAGGCGGCACTATAGGGTTTTTCCTTAACATTGGAATCAAGGATTTGACAAAGTTCAGTCATTTCATCACAAATTTCTAAGCCCCATATTTTAAGGCTGATAGTTTCAGTTGTTTTTTGTAACTCTAGATTGGGCTTTCTTCCTTCTGACGCGACAATAGCTTGGTTTTTATCAGCGATTAATTTAGCGCTTTTTGACAGTAAAGGACTGTCTGCTAATAAGCAAAAAACCATAAAAGCTTCAAGAAAGTAAAGCTGCTCTTGGTCAATACCAGAGGGTGCAAATGGGTTTAAATCTACAGAGCGTAACTCAACATACTTCACACCACGTTTTTGAAGAGCCTCACTAGGTCGCTCACCTGCTTGAATAACCTGTTTAGGTCGAACGTTACTGTAATACTCATTTTCAATTTGTAAGACATTGCAATTGAGTTGCAGATGCTGCCCAGCATTATCTTTTAGTCCTATCTCTTCATATGCCCTAAAAGGTTTTTCTGTGGCGGCTATCAGTCTTGAAATGTATTCGCTAAGGCTATTGTAAGAAATATTGATGTCAGATTGACTATCATTTTTGTACCCAATATCACTCATTCTTAGAGAAGTAGCATATTTTTTATATAGGGTGCCTGAGTCGAAAGCGTCAAATGAAGTATGATCTTGGCCTTTTAAAAATGAGCGGCATATCGCAGGAGATGCTCCAAATAAATATAAGACTAACCAGCCATAGCGGTGAAGATTTCGAGTCATGTCCATATAGCCTTCCGAAATAAATACCTGACTATCTTGAGTGTTATTGTTGATTTTTTGGTAAGCGGGCCAGAATTCCTCAGCCAAAGAGTAATTAAAGTGTATGCCGGCAATTGCTTGCATGCTACGACCGTAACGGTGCCATAGGCCAATACGGTATACATGTTTCATTTTGCCGCTATTTGAGGACCCATAATTTGCAATAGGGATGCTAAGGTCACCATCTACGATGCAAGGCATACTGGTTGGCCATAACATTTCATCCTCTAGGTGTTGATAAGTGAACGTATGTACCGACTCCATAAAAGCTAAGGTATCGGTGGATGACTTAAAGGGGGGCGTAATAAACTCCAGTAAAGCTTCCGAATAATCCGTTGTAATGTATGGGTTTGTTAATGCAGAGCCCAAATTGATTGGGTGTGGAGTTTGAGATATTCCTCCCTGCTTATTAACCCGTAAGCTTTCTTTCTCAAGGCCTTTTAGCCCACCGCAAAGAAGGTGACTTTGGTCACTTAAACTTAGTTTTTGAAGCGTATCTTTTATTCGTGTATACAAGGGATGACTACCTGCTATTTCGGTGCAAAAGTGGCTGTAACAATATTTCTTTTTGTATTATTAATGATAGGCTTATGGATGGCAAATGCTCAAGATGAAAAAGTATCAAATAAACCATTTTTACGGATTAACATCGCTGGATTCGGTTTTTTTGTGCTGCTCTTACTTAATGCGCCTTCCTTAACGGCCTTTCCGCGTGTTGAAAGTGTACATTATGTTATAGATGGTGATACCGTTATTTTAACTAGTGGTGAGAGAATCCGCTTAATTGGTATTAATGCACCAGAAATATCACACAATGGATTGAAAGGGCAAGTTGGCGGTATTGAGGCAAAAAAGTATTTGAAACACTTGTTACTAAATCAAGTTGTTAATGTTGTATATGGCGTTGAGAGTAACGATCATTTTGGTCGTTCACTTGCATACTTAATCCGCAGTGATGGTATGAATGTTAGTATTGAAATGGTTAAGAAAGGGTATGCCACTGTCAGTTTGCACCCGCCAAACCTACGGCATGCTGCTAAATTACTTCTTGCACAGAGCGACGCGGAGCGACACCAGCAGGGTATTTGGTCGATGCCTACGTATCGTGCAAAACCGGTTTCACAGGCTTATCGTACTAACGTTCATGCTTGGGGACGTTATACAGCAAAAGTAATACGAATAACCCGAGTGAAACAGGGTATAAAGCTATGGCTTAAGAAAGATATTTATATTTGGATTGACCAGACAGCTTTAGCTAACTTCCCGCCCATAGATAGCTACCTTGGGAAGACTATCGAAATGCGTGGCTGGGTACGTAAGCGCGGGCTTTTTTGGTCAATTAATGCGCTTCATCGAAGCCAAATAGTGTTGAAAAGGGCGCACTAAAATAGACCGGAGAAGGGCTGAACGGTTACCAAATCACCTTCTTCAATGCTGCTTTGATCGTGATTAAGAATAATAAAAGCATTAGCATCACTCATTGACCGTAATACCCCAGACCCTTGCTGCCCGGTTGTCGAGACAAGCCACTGTCCAGATTCCCCTTTCGATAGAACGCCTCTTTGGAATTCAGTTCGACCAGCAAGTTTTCGAATAGGTTGAGTACAACGAGCTTGGACTAATGGACTAATAAGAGGGTTCTTAACCCCCATCAATTTTTGTAAGCAAGGTAGCGCAAATTGATAGAAGGTAACCATGACTGCAACAGGGTTGCCAGGGAGGCCAAAAAAGATAGTATCGTCGATTTTACCGAAGGCAACAGGTCGGCCTGGCTTCATAGCGACTTTCCAAAAATTAATAGAGCCGGTCTTTGATAAAATCTGTTTCGTGTAATCAGCGCTACCGACAGAAACCCCGCCAGAAGTGAAAATAATGTCAGCACTGTTAGCCGACAACGTAAACGCTTGCTGCAGTTTCTCGGGGTCATCAGGAATAATACCCATATCAAGTACATGGCAGCCCAGCATCTTTAAAGCTGCCATTAAGCTATAACGATTACTGTCATAAATACAGCCTTCACGTGTGGGCTGCCCAAGACTTAGAACCTCATCACCGGTAGAGAAAACAGCGGCAGTTAAACGAGTTTTAACGGTTATTTCAGCAACACCTAAGGAGGCAATTAAACCAATTTGAGGTGGGGTTAGCTGAGTACCAGCTTCTAAAACAACTTGACCGGTTTGAATATCTTCACCGGCTTGTCGAACATTCTGGCCTGGTGAATGAGACTCATCGATGCGAATAGTATCTCCCTCAAACTCAATGTGCTCCTGCATAATGACGGTATCGGCTGAATCAGGCATTTGTGCCCCCGTCATTATTTGAATGCACTCGCCTGAATTAAGTGCGCCATGGTAAGGATGTCCCGCAACAACTTGAGCCACGATAGGTAAGCGGGTTATTTCTCCATGACGTGGAAGATCCTCAGAGCGAATAGCATATCCATCAACGGCTGAGTTACAGTGTGAGGGAACATTTATGCTAGAAATTATCGGTGCACCTAATGCCCTATCCACGGCGACACTTAAGTGAATAAGCTCATTGCTATTTTTTTCTTCAACCGCATTCAACATGTACAGCAATGCTTGGCTAACAGTTAATGTGTCGGATTCCTGCTCATCAGCACAGCTTGGTTTTTTATTGATCC
>JAHRWG010000021.1 GCA_019090295.1 Cycloclasticus sp.
GCCAAATGTATCAACGATAGCCGCTAAAGTTGGCTGGCCAGGTTGCACAATTGCATGTGCAATGTCATCAGCATCAACAACAGGAACAGAGCATTCTTGAAAGAAACGTGTAACCGTTGATTTTCCACAACCAATTCCACCTGTTAAACCAACAACCAGCACGGGTTTATAAGCCAGAAAAAGCTAGATACCAGCCATTAATTTGCAGGCCATAAAATAGAGCAATTAATGCGGCAATGGATAAGTAGGGCCCAAAGGGTATGGCAAGGTCTTTATTGCGTCGTTTAAAGACGATGAGTAATATGCCAACCACTGCACCAATAAAAGCTGACAGCATAATCACCAAGGGCAATATTTGCCAGCCTAAAAAAGCACCAATAGCGGCTAAAAGCTTAAAGTCACCATGCCCCATACCTTCTTTGCCAGTTAATATTTTAAAGAGCCAGTACACAGACCATAAGCTTAAATAACCCGCTAGGGCGCCGATAATAGCATCTGTTGGTGATACGAAAACATTAAAAAGACTGGCAAAAAGCCCAAACCACAATAAGGGTAAAGTAATGTTGTCTGGTAAAAGCTGGGTATCAAAATCAATTAAGCTTAAGCAAATTAATACCCAAACAAAGAAAAGGGCATAAATTGTTTGAACGTTAACACCAAAGTGACAAGCAGTTGCCACTGATAAGGCGGCGGTGACCACTTCAATAATAGGGTAACGAATGGAGATAGACGCATTACAATGCATACAGCGCCCCTTTAATAAGAGGTAGCTGATAACAGGAATATTTTCCTTGGCACTAATGAGATGTTGACAAGAAGGGCAGCGTGAACGAGGTTGGGATAAGTTAAATGCTTCCTTGGGTGAGTCGAGGTCTTGTTCTAAAAAAGTCTGGCACTCGTAAAGCCATGATCGTTGCATCATAAGGGGCAGGCGGTAAATGACAACGTTCAAGAAACTGCCAACTAATAGCCCTAAAAGGGCTATAGATGTCAGAAAGAAAAGTGAGTTTTGCTCCAGTACTTGAAGTATTTGCATGCAATAAAAGTAGCCGTATAAATGATTAGAAAACTGAGCCCATCATGAAAATAGGTAAGTACATTGCAACAATAAGTCCACCCACTAATACGCCTAGAACAGCCATAATTAAAGGTTCAATTAAGCTGCTTAGCGAGTCAACAGCGTTATCAACTTCCTCTTCATAAAAGTCAGCTACTTTTGCGAGCATGGACTCAACAGAGCCCGCTTCTTCTCCAATAGCAACCATTTGAACAACCATGTGTGGAAAAAGACCTGCGTTTCTCATGGTCTGCTGCAATTGAACGCCTGTTGCTACTTGCTCTCTCATTTGTAAAACAACTTCAGAGTAGACAATATTACCTGTGGCACCGGCAACAGACTCTAAAGCTTCCACTAGGGGGACACCAGCAGCCGACATGGTAGATAGCGTGCGAGCAAAGCGTGCAATGGCCGCCTTATTCATAATGTCACCGATAATCGGTAGCTTAAGCACCATCCGGTCAATAAAATGATTGAACTTTCGAGAGCGCTTTTTTACTTGCATTATCCCAAAAATAACACCACCAATAATGCCAAAAACAATCCACCAAGACTCTTGCATAAACTCAGATAGTTCAACAACCATTTGAGTAAAGGCAGGTAAATCTGCTCCAAAGCCACTAAATAAACTTTCAAACTGTGGCACAACGAACATGAGTAGAATAGTTGTGACGATTAGGGCAATAACCAGTACGGCAATGGGGTAGGTTAAGGCTTTCTTAATTTTAGCCTTAATACTTTCGGTTTTTTCTTTGTACTCGGCGATTTTATTAAGAAGCTCTTCTAAAATACCAGCATGTTCACCTGCTTGTACTAAATTACAAAATAGCTCATCAAATTGTAATGGAAACTTGTTCAGCCCTTCATTTAGCGTAGAACCACCTTCAACATCTGCTTTAATGGTGGCAAGCATATCTTGCATAGCAGGCTTTTCATGGCCCTTACCAATAATATCAAAGGCCTGAACGAGCGGAATACCTGCCCCCATCATGGTGGCTAACTGGCGACTGAAGATGGCAATATCCTTAGGTACAATGGGCTTTTGGCCAAAGCTACCTAATAAGTCTTTAGGTTTCTTCTTAACTTTTATAGGCCGAATACCTTGGCGGCGCAATTCAGCCTTTACTATAGCCTCAGTTCGGGCGCTAATTTCACCCTTACTTCTATTGCCTTTACTATCAGTTCCTTCCCATAGAAATATAACTTTTGCTGAGGTTGCGGCCATAATATTTAGTCTTTAGTTATTCGGTTAATTTCTTCAATGCTAGTGGTACCAGCCCTAATTTTTTGAAGACCAGATTCTCTTAACGTTAAAATACCTTCGTTAATCGACTGCTCTTCAAGTTCTTTAGTGGTGCCATTCGCAATAATAATTTTTTGCATCGCCTCAGAGACAGGCATGACTTGAAAAATACCCACACGCCCTTTATAGCCGCCTGTGCAATTATTGCAACCAACAGCTTTATAGGTAACAAGGTCATCTATTTCCTCTTCGCTGAAGCCTTCGCCTACAAGGGTTTTAGCGGGGAGTTCCTCTAGCTGCTTGCAACTAGGGCAAAGTTTTCTGGCTAATCGCTGGGCCATAATTAATAAAACAGCAGAGGCAACATTGTAAGGAGGGATGCCCATCTGATTCAAACGGTTAAGTGTTTGAGGGGCATCGTTTGTATGGAGAGTTGATAA
>JAHRWG010000022.1 GCA_019090295.1 Cycloclasticus sp.
CCAAAACGAAAAACGGTTGGCATTCGGGTGCCAGATCACTTGGTGGCTCAAAAAATCCTTGAGGCACTAGGCGAGCCGATGCTGACGAGCACGCTAATGCTGCCAGGTGAGGATGAGGCAATAGCCGATGCATATGATATTAATGAGCGGTTAGCGAAACAACTTGACCTCGTTATTGATGCCGGTGTTATTGCCTACCAACCGACAACAATAGTGGTATGGGATAATGATTACCCAGAGATTGTTCGTCAGGGAAAAGGCCAAGCTGATTTTATCGACCAAAAAGGTGATGCTTGATGCCCCAAGATGAATGGAGTGTACTGGGGCGTATTGCAATATGGGCACTGCCAGTTATTTTAGCGATTACCGTTCATGAGGTCGCTCACGGGTGGGTTGCCTATAAACTCGGCGATGATACGGCAAAAAAACAAGGTCGCTTAACCCTTAACCCAATTAGCCATATCGATCTTGTAGGGACAATCATTCTTCCAACAGTTCTTCTAGTCTTTGGTGGGTTTATGTTTGGTTGGGCGAAGCCCGTTCCGGTTAACTTTCGGAACTTAAATAAGCCTAAAAGAGACATGGTTTATGTGGCTATCGCAGGACCATTAGCCAACCTTATAATGATTTTTTGTTGGGCAATACTGATGAAATTGGCGATGATAATAGGTCATTCGAATGAGTTTATCTCGCTGCCACTTATTTACATGGCATATGCGGGTATCTTTATAAATGCCGTGTTAATGGTGCTGAACCTTTTACCCATTCTACCCTTAGATGGTGGGCGTGTTGTAGCGGGGCTATTACCGCATAAGATGAGTGTGCAATTTAGCCGGCTTGAGCCATTAGGCTTACCTATTTTAATCGGTATAATGGTTATGAATTGGCTGCCTAAATTAATTGGTCCGCCCATCTATATGTTACAAACCAGTATTTTTAGAATACTTGGTATCTAGGAGGAAATGTGAGTTCAGAAGTACCAGCGCAGTATCGTAGAGTTTTATCCGGCATGAGGCCGACGGGTCAATTACATTTGGGTCATTATCATGGCGTACTTAAAAATTGGGTGGACTTGCAGCAAGAGTATAAATGCTACTTTTTTGTAGCAGACTGGCATGCGCTAACAACACATTATGAAGATCCATCCATTATTTCCAATAGCGTTTGGGATATGGTTATTGATTGGTTAGCTGCAGGGGTTGATCATGGGCTGGCAGATTTGTTTATTCAATCCAGTATCCCAGAACATGCAGAGTTGCACTTGTTGTTGTCAATGATGACGCCACTTGGTTGGTTAGAAAGGGTGCCAAGTTATAAAGACCAGCAAGAAAAGCTAAAAGAAAAGGACTTGGCAACCTACGGGTTTTTAGGTTACCCCTTATTGCAAAGTGCGGATATTCTTATGTATAAAGCTGGCTTGGTTCCAGTTGGCGCAGACCAAGTAGCCCATGTTGAATTAACACGTGAGGTAGCGCGACGCTTTAATTACCTTTATGGCCGTGAACCAGACTTCGAAGAGAAGGCTGAAGCAGCGGTTAAAAAAATGGGTAAGAAAAATGCAAAAATGTTTAATAAATTGCGTACATCTTTTCAAGAAAATGGTGATCAGGAAGCCTTAGGCGTAGCCCGTGCATTACTTGAAGCACAACAAAATATTACGGTGGGCGATAAAGAACGTCTATTTGGTTACCTTGAAGGAACAGGGCGAGTTGTTCTACCAGAGCCGCAGGCATTGTTAACCAAGGCCTCGAAAATGCCTGGTTTAGATGGTCAGAAAATGTCCAAATCATACAATAATACGATTGCTCTTCGTGATGCACCCGACGATGTAGAGAAAAAACTGCGGACAATGCCAACAGACCCTGCTCGTGTTCGAAGAACCGACCCAGGAGACCCTGCTAAATGCCCAGTATGGCAGTTTCATGAAGTCTATTCAGACAATAGCGTACAAGAGTGGGCAAAAGAAGGGTGTCGCACTGCCAGTATAGGGTGTTTAGACTGTAAGCAGCCGGTTATTGATGCCGTATTACGTGAACTTAAGCCCATCCAAGAGCGAGCCAAAGAATATACGCAGCAGCCTGAGCTGGTACGTTCAATCATCAATGAGGGCAATGAGCGTGCACGTGATGTTGCCAAAGAAACGCTGGCTGAGGTCAAAACGGTTATGGGTATGAATATTATTTAACTAAATGGCGTAGTATCCAGACAAAAAAAAGGCTATTCAATTATGAATAGCCTTCTTTATATGGCGAGTCGTTACTTAGAATGTACGACCAATACCAATACCCCAAACAAGTGGGTCAACATCAATATCAACCTTTATGTCAGCACCATTCTTGATATGCGCCTCAGCATCAATATCAATGTATTTAACATCAAAGTTAACAAACCATGTGTCATTAATGTCTACATCTACGCCAGCTTGTGCGGCTAAACCCCAAGAATCATCAATGTCAAGATCAGAACCCGCAGTGTCTAAAGCACCTTTTACTTCTGAGTCAAAAAAGTATGTGTAGTTAATACCGGCGCCAATATAAGGACGAATATTTGAACTAGGAGAAAAGTGATATTGCAGGGTTAAAGTTGGTGGTAATACTTTAGTTTCAGCAATCTGATTTAGGGCACCTAGTGTACCGCGAGCATCCACTTCATGTTCGGTGTACGCCAAAATAAGTTCCAAACCCCAATGAGGGTCGAGCATATAAGTAAAATCAAGTTCAGGCATAATATCTGAGTTAACAGTTGCACCACTGCCAGCTTGAGATACACCGTTGATACTGACATTGTTGCTGTCATCCTGTGGATTGACACTAATAATACGACCACGAACAATAATGTCCCCAGCTTCATACGCCATGACAGGTGTTACCGTTGCTGTAACAGCAATGGCAGTTAACAGGCTTGCAATATTTTTTTTAAGTTTCATATTTTCCCCAGTAATTAATTAAAGAACTTTTTTGTAGTGGACAAATGATAGGCCGATTAAAAAAAAGCTGAATTGACTTAGGTCAATTTAAGGGTGCTTAGTTGTTTTTTTGAAACAATGCTTCTCA
>JAHRWG010000023.1 GCA_019090295.1 Cycloclasticus sp.
TAGGTCCCTTTTCGTGAAGCAAATTCATAAGCTCTCATTGGGGTCCCTTCCTTAGACCCTCCAGCCTTCATAAAAAGGCCGGCCCAAGTATCATCTTCAACATATGCGTATGTCGTACCAGCAACCACTACGTCACCTTCTTCCTCTTCGGCAATGTCTTCTAGGTCGCGGTGTTTAATAGCCCGACCGTTGTATTCAATATCTCGTAATGGCACGGTTGAATCGGTTTGGCTAACCTCTAGTTCGTCGTCATATTCCCATTCTACAAAACGTACCTTAGCGGTATTCAATGACAGCAGTTCAAGTTCCGTTACCCAGTAATCCTTTTTACGCTTTGAGAAATCCTTCCACTTCACATCAAGATAAAGGTAAACATTCTGAACAAGCCATGTTTGACCATCCCAATCAACATAGCCGCCTTTTTTAAGGCTACGTATATCGAATGATGCCCTCTCCGTAAGCGACGCAGGGTTTAATCCACGAATGGCGGCTAGCCGTTGTTGCACAGTCATCATTTATTATCTACCTCTACCTTAACGACTTCACCTTCAATAACATCACCATCGTTATCTTTATGGTTGCTTCTTGCATCATGCAAGCCTTCAGCAACGGGGGATAATTCAGCCGTCATATCTGCTAAACGCGCACTGGCTTCACGTGCCTTTAATGTACTATTCGCCATCGTTTCATTCGCTGTTTGAACCGCTTGCATTAGCTGATCAAACCCCTCTTCCATTTTCTCTAGGGCGATGACTGGGTTGTTGTACATATCGCCAACGTCTTGCGCCGCCTGATTCACAGCCGCGGCATTTTGCGCCATCATATCCCCTAGACCTTCTTGAAAGCTTTGTACGGCTTTCTTAACGGTGTCCTGTTTAGCCAGTGCTGCCTGAATACGTAATGCATTAGTCATCACCATTGGGCCTACCGTCAGCGCGCTATCAATCTGTTCACTCAGTAGTTCGTTGGTTTGTACCGTTTGATCAATGCTGATAAAAAACTGTACGGCCGCCTGTTCCATCGTTCGGAGGTCACGAATGCGTCTAGCTGCTTTATTTTTAACGGATGCTAATTTTGTAACTTCTTGAGTATCGGTCGTATCAACGTCTGACTCAAGTTTTTCAACTTCCGTTATAAAGTGCTCCCCAACATAGATATCAGATTGAATCTGCTTTTGTGCAGCCATGATTTCATCGTATTGGTGTTCAAGGTCAATGCTGGTTTCGAGTAAATCATCTTTGCCGGCACGTAAACCATCAAGGATTTGAGCAACATGACTTTGCATCGGTTGATATTTATGAATAAAGCGCGAGACGGCTTTACGTTTAAGCCCTTTTGGCATCCAGTTAAAATACCAGGCGTTACTCAGTGAGTGTGGATTAAGGTCATCCATCGCCGTGCGTAACTCAAGTAGTTTTTCACCCGTTGGCGACTTACCATCCAAGCCTTTTAATAAGGAATCAACACTTTTTGACATCAAGTCATTCGCTGACCTCATGCTTTTTTGAGAGCCCTCACCAATGCCATCAATGGTACGCATTAATGCTGGTCCGGCTTTTTCTTTAACGTTAGTAATCAATGATAACGACTTATCTTTCATTGATGAAATATCGATGGCTTTTGCCCATTTAGGGGCTTTTTCAGTCTCACTCATAACAACTCCCAATTACATTTTAAATCTGGCTTTTAAGAACTTAGCCTTATTATTAAATTCATCTGTTTTATGCGATGACAGCATATTTTGTACGTCCGATAACTCCGATTGCATACCCGCAATACTGTCTTTTACTGATGCCATCGTATCGGCTGCATGGCGCTGAGCATCACCCATCGCAAGGTAAGGCTTAATTGATTTCTCAGGAAGGTATTCAGTGGCCATGCGGTTAATTACCCACGCCAACTCACCACCTGATACATCACTGTTCACCGTTGGCAGTACCTCTATTAATTGATCAATAATGGACTCATACAAGGCACGAATCTCTTCAGGGATGATTTCTTTGCGCAAGGCGATATTGATAGCAAGCAGTGATTCAATACTGGTGTCCGATAGATTAACTGGTTCTACTGTGATCTCAGGGGGCGTGCCTGTTTGATTAACAGAATTTAGCACCATGTACACAACACCCGCAACTACAAAACCAACCAGTAAGCCTATCGTAGTCCCTAGTACGGGGGTTAAGACCCACACAACGATCATGGCAATAACCGCTGTTATTATGCCGACAATATAGCTAGGGATCTTTGTTTTACTGTTGTTCATACTTTTATATATTTCCTGTCGATGATGTTAATGTCAAACCAAGTACTACGATACCCGCCAGTTTAACGGGTGGATAATTTTAACGGCCTTCGTCCACTCGTGTTCATTTGGGCTGAGTCGCCCCAATGTAATGCTTTGACGCCCATTATCACGCATGCTCTAATGAAGGTGTACTTACCACGGAGTAATATCATGACTCAACCACCCGAAAAGAACAGCGTAACAGCGGTAAATGATAACACCTACCGACAGCTTCACAACGTACTAGGTAAGGAAACTATTCAAACGGTGATTAACAGCTTTTATGACCAGATTCAACAACACCCGACCCTGGGCAGTTATTTTGCCGAAGTTAAGGACTGGGATGAACTCAAAGCTCGTTTAGGTCACTTTTGGTGGATTGATCTTGGTGGCAAACGCTACCGAGAAGATATCTACAACCCGCATGCCGTACACCGTTTTTTAAAGATCCCACCGGCTCTTATTGATGACTGGCTGGTGCTTTTTTCTAGCAACCTGTCTGACCACTTATCTGATGAAAATGCTAAGGCTTGGCTCACTCGTGCCACTAAAATGGCTGAATGGATCCGCACAGACCTGCAGGAGCACAGTAAATAGTCTTATTTGCTAATTATATTAACCGTTTATGTTTTTAATGCTGCCCAAGCCTCTTTAATCACTCCGCTAGCTGAACGCATAACGATAACAGCAATTATTAAACCAATAACAATGTCTGGCAGGGGTGATGACAGCCAGTAAACCAGCCCCGCGGCTAGTAAGACACCCACATTATTAATCATGTCGTTTCGTGTACAAATCCAAGTGGCGCGCATATTGATATCGCCCTCTCGATAGGCCATCAGCAATAGAAATGAGACGCTGTTGGCGACCAGAGCTAACACCCCAAAAACCCCCATATTAAAGGCATCTGGCAGGTTATTGCTGCTGATTAGGTAAATGGGCTGCACGAGAATACCGATACCTAGTATCATTTGAAAAATTCCGCTCGTCAGTGCCGCTCGATTCTTCCAATGTTCTGCACGCCCTAGGGCAAACAAGCCTAAGGCATAAATCATGGCATCCGCCAACATATCAAGTGAGTCGGCCATTAGTGCCGTGGAGTGACTGATAAGACAGGCTGCAAATTCAACAAAAAACATACCGGCATTGATCACTAAAACGATGATAAGGACACGTTTTTGTTGCTGACTTGCCTTTGCTATGTGGTCGGTTGAGCAACTATCACACCCAGACATATTTTCCCTATTCAGTATTTAATTACCTTGAGAATAAGAATATAACGCAAGAATAACGATTAGTCTCACTAAGGTTTTAGAAAACAAACGTCCAGCCAGTGGTACGTTTAACCACTTATCTTTAAATTCGACTTTAATAAACGTGATAGATAGTCTATGGTTGATCGATAATAATAATATTAAGAGACACTAAATGAGCAATCAAGCACCGAATCAATCACTTACATCCGTCTTACTAACGGGGAGTATGGGTATCATTGTCGTATTAACCCTAGCCGCCCTTTGCATCCTGCCTTTTGAACAACACTTTTTTACTGGCTGGGTAGGCATCGCCTTTATGTGTGCGACGCCCACACAAGTGATTCTAAATTTGTTTTGGCATAACAACTTACCCAAACGAATCGGCGATATGCCACAGCCATTAAAAGGCATTAGCCTAA
>JAHRWG010000024.1 GCA_019090295.1 Cycloclasticus sp.
GAGACGCAACAATATGTGACAAAAGTGATTGCTTACTACCAAGAGTACTTGAGTGGTAATATGTATTATTAGTCAATAAAGGGTAGTGATGCGTTTATTACACACCATGCTGCGTGTTAGTCAGTTGAATAGGTCAATCGATTTTTATACGGGTATCTTAGGGATGACGTTGTTAAGGCGACATGACTTTTCAGAAGGCCGCTTTTCGCTTGTTTTTTTAGGGTTTGGCAAAGAAGAAGACAATACAGTTCTGGAGCTGACCCATAATTGGGATGTTGATGAATACTCGCTAGGCACAGCTTTTGGCCATATTGCTATTGAGGTTGAGGATGTTTATAAGGCATGTGATGCTATTCACCAAAAGGGAGGAGAGGTGGTGCGTGCAGCTGGCCCAATGAAAGGTAGTGATATAACGTTGGCGTTCATTAAAGACCCAGATGGGTACTTGATCGAATTATTAGGCCGTCCTGGCTCTAGAGAGCTTTAATACCAAATTTATCGAGTATTTGAATAAGCTTAATAAGGGGTAAGCCAACGAGGGCATTAGGGTCTTCACCGACTATTTTGTTGAATAATGCGATACCTAGCCCCTCTGATTTAAAAGCAGCTGCGCAGCCATAAGGTTTGTCTTTTGCAACATAATGTTCAATTTCTTGAATGGATAGCTTTTTCATATGGACTGAGCAAGTGTCCGTGGCTACTTCAAAGGCTTGGTTAGCACTATCGAAAACACATAGACTGGTGTAAAAATTAATAATGTTGCCAGATGATAGGCTTAGCTGTTTAATGCAGTTTTCATGAGAGCCGGGCTTGGTTAGCTGTTGATCATTCAGCATGGCAACCTGATCTGAGCCAATGATTAGGTGTTGAGGGAATTGCTCAGATAAAGCGCAGACTTTTTCATACGCAAGACGCTTTGATAAAGCAATAGGTGTCTCTCCAGCTTTTGCTGACTCATCAATATTAGGTGAGGCAGTGAGGAAACTAGGAAATACCTTTTGCAAGACCTCTTTACGAAAAGGAGAGCTAGAAGCTAATACTAATTTTGGATAAACTTGCATAGAATATACCCGATTAAAAATGACAGGCTATTTTACCCATTATGAGTAAGACATTACAGAAAGAAGTTGACCCTATATTATGTGCGAGTCAAGAACGCAAGATTTCAGGTGAGTTGAGTTACAACGAGCTAACAAGGCTTAAAGACGTTATAGAGCCATCGAGTCAGCCGATTAGAGCCGATTTAGAATTCTCACGAATTGGGAAATTTGTTGTAGTAACCGGTCGGATTTCAGCGAGTCTCGTGTTACAATGCGTCGCTTGTTTGGAAGCGCTTGATTTTCAGGTTGAAATTGATGTTAAGTTGGCCATTATTAATAGTGAGTCGCTGCTTAATCAGCTGCCAGATAACTATGAGCCTTGTTTGTTAGAGGGTGATCATTTGTTAATAAGTGAATTGGTTGAAAGTGAAGTGGTTTTAGTGCTTCCTGATGTGCCAAGACATAATGTTTGTCCAATTGATTTACCTAAAAGTAGTTCAAGTAAAGATTTTGCGCTTCAAATGGAGGAAAAGAAAAACCCATTTGATGTGCTTGAAAGTTTAAAGAAACATTAATTTCTCTGGAGATTTGAGATGGCTGTACAAAAAAGTAAAAAATCAAGATCAAGGCGCGGTATGCGACGTTCACATGACGCGCTGACATCGCAAACATTATCTGTTGAACCAACAACAGGTGAAGTGCATTTACGTCACCACGTTAGCGCCGATGGTTTTTACCGCGGTGAACAGGTTGTAGCAGATAAAGATTAAAAATAGATAAAGGCTCATTCTTGAGCCTTTATTTTTTTAACCAATGGGTGACTTAGCAATAGGAGTGGCTCGATGATGAATGCCAGAATAACCGGTACAGGCGGCTATTTGCCTGAAAAAATCATTCATAATAAGCATTTTGAGTCCTCGTTAGAGACGTCGGACGAATGGATATATGCCCGAACAGGCATACGTAAGCGCCATGTTATTGCGGCACATGAAAGCACGGCTAGTATGGCTGAAATGGCAGCAAACCGAGCACTAGATGCAGCAGGTTTGGACGCAGATGAGGTCGACCTGATTATTGTAGGCACGAGTTCACCAGATAGGGTGTTTCCAAGTACTGCATGCATTCTGCAGGATAAGCTTGGCATTTCAGACTGTGTGGCATTCGATGTTCAAGCAGCCTGCTCAGGCTTTATTTACGCCTTAGGCATCGCTCACCAATTTATCAAAGCAGGTGGAGCAAAAAAAGCACTTATCATTGGTGCTGAAGCTAACTCAAGAATTCTAGATTATTCTGATCGCAGCACTTGTGTCATTTTTGGTGACGGGGCAGGGGCTGTTGTACTTGAAGCAACAGAAGAGCAAGGTATTCTTTCAACGCACCTGCACTCAGATGGGCAATATAAAGACCTACTCTATGTTAATAACCCGATTAAAGATCAACTTGAAGATGGTGATAAAGCCTACTTAACAATGCACGGTAATGATGTGTATAAAGTTGCTGTGAAAACACTAGGTCGGATTGTTGATGAAACACTGGATGCAAATGGGATGGTCAAGTCAGATGTTGATTGGTTAATCCCACACCAAGCCAATATTCGAATTATTTCATCGGTCGCTAAAAAGCTTAACATGCCCATGGAAAAAGTGGTTCTCACCATAGAAAACCAAGGGAACACATCGTCAGCATCCATTCCACTCGCCCTTGATCAAGCAGTTAGAGACGGCAGGATTAAGAAAGGTCATGTCGTTTTAATGGAGGCATTTGGGGGTGGTTTTGTTTGGGGCTCAGCCCTTGTTAAGATGTAAGTAATTGCTGCCTTCTCAATTTAATCATAAAAACTATCATGTCAAAAAATAACACAGCGTTTGTATTTCCAGGTCAAGGGTCACAATCCCTTGGTATGCTGGCGGACCTATCTGTAAATTTCAGTACTATCAAAGAAACCTTTGATGAGGCATCTAATGAGTTGGGTAGAGACCTCTGGGCGATTGCTCAAGAAGGGCCGTTAGATGTTATTAATCAAACTCAAAACACTCAGCCTATCGTTCTTGTTGCCAGTGTTGCATTGTGGCGCCTGATTAATAATGAGATATCTTTAGAGCCAGTCGTTTTAGCAGGGCACAGTTTGGGTGAATATACGGCCTTAGTCTGTGCAAAAAGTTTGGCTTTTCTAGATGCCGTTAAGCTGGTAGAGCAACGTGCAACTTTTATGCAGCAAGCTGTGCCGGTTGGTGAGGGAGCAATGGCTGCCATTTTAGGCTTGGATGTTGATAAATTAGTTAGCATTTGTGGGGCTGCAGCAAATAATGAAGTGGTTTCTGCCGTTAACTTCAATGCACCAGGACAAGTTGTTATTGCTGGAAATAGCACGGCTGTCAATCGAGCGATTGAGATGGCTAAAGCAGAGGGTGCAAAACGAGCGCTGTTATTGCCAGTCAGCGTTCCTTCACATTGCGAATTAATGCTGCCAGCTGCAAATAAGCTAGAAAGTACATTGAAAGTGATTGAGATCAATCCTCCAGCGAACGCGATCGTACATAATACGGATGTTAGCGTACATGGTGATGAATTATCTATAAAACAAGCTCTTGTAAAGCAGTTGCATACACCTGTTAGGTGGACTGAAACAATTGAGGCATTTTCTAAGTTTGATGTAACATCAGTTATTGAGTGTGGGCCAGGCAAAGTACTAACGGGTTTAAATAAAAGAATTGATAAAACATTAGACTTATACTCTATGGGCGATGAGCGTTCATTAACTAAAACATTAGAGGGGCTTTCATGAGTGAACCAGTTGTTGCAATAGTTACAGGAGCTAGTCGAGGAATTGGCAAAGCCATAGCAGAGCAATTAGTTGCAGATGGTTTTTTTGTTATCGGAACAGCGACATCTGATACTGGTGCAGAAGCTATATCGGACTATTTGGCAGCATCAGGTAAAGGGATGGTTCTAAATGTGACCAATGCTGATTCAATTCAGCAACTCGTTAAAGACGTGACGGGCACCTATGGAGCGCCGACTGTGCTTGTTAATAATGCTGGCATTACGCGAGATAACTTGATGCTGCGCATGAAGGATGATGAATGGGGCGATATTATTGATACCAATCTTAGCTCTGTTTTTCGTGTGAGCAAGGCATGCCTGAGAGGCATGATGAAGAATAAAAAAGGCCGTATCGTTAATATTGCATCTGTTGTAGGTCTTACTGGAAATGCTGGGCAAGCAAACTACGCTGCTGCAAAAGCGGGTATTATCGGCTTCAGTAAATCGCTGGCTAAAGAGGTTGGCTCAAGAGGGATTACCGTTAATACAGTTGCTCCGGGTTTCATTGATACTGATATGACAAAAGCATTGGCAGATGAACAGCGTGCCACTTTATTAAAAGGTATTCCGTTGGCACGGCTAGGTGATGCTAAAGAAATTGCTTATGCCGTTTCATTTTTATGCTCTGATAAGGCCGCTTATATTACGGGTGAAACAATGAATGTTAACGGTGGCATGTACA
>JAHRWG010000025.1 GCA_019090295.1 Cycloclasticus sp.
CTAACGCGCGCCGTTTAGCATAGCGTTAGCTTTCAACGAGGATTCAATGACATTAGCTCAATTACAAGAATGGTTACCATTTTTAGAAACCGCTCCCGAAGGGATTCGTGAATATTTATTAGGCACGTTCTGGATTTTAGTGTTTTTAGTTTTAGTTTGGGCAATTTTAAAGCTCCTTTTTAACAAAGATTTTAAGAAGTTTTATGCCGTAATAGGAAATACTGCAAAAGCCACCGGCGAAATATCAAAAAGTTTTGCTAAAGGAGCTGCAGACAATTTAGAGTTGCCTGAGCCATATCCCAGATTAACCAAACTTTTTGCCGTTATATTTATGTTAAATAATTATGCTTCGTTTTTTATATTCACCTCTTTCTTTTTAGTGGTTTCAATTCTTATAGTTACTTCTGATATTTCAAGCTTTGTACAACGAATGGGCGGAATGCTATTTTCAGTTTTACTTGGGTATTTTGCATGGTTCTTTTTCGCTCAAGCTGAACGAGATCGTATCAAACTGTTTAAGAATAAAGAAAGCTAACAAGTCGTTCAAGCGGGACAAATAAAAGTTGGCTTTTGCTCCTGCGTCGCATATTTTAGCCAACATATTATTTGCCCCTTAACGAGGCGTTAGGCATCCATTAAATCGAGTATATTTATGAAATTTGAAGTTGCGTCTAGTTCAGATATACCAGAATTAAGTAAATTGTTGGACTCTTTGTTTTCTCAAGAAATTGAATTTAAGCCCAATGATGAAGCCCAAGTTCGAGGTCTTGAGTTGATTCTAGAAAATACTAATATGGGTAATATATTAGTAGCTCGTAAAGCAAGAGAGTTGATTGGTATGGTTAATTTACTTTATACGGTATCAACTGCTTTAGGTGCACGTGTAGGCTTACTGGAAGATATGGTTATTTCTAGCTCAGCACGGGGTTCAGGTGTTGGTTCAAAATTAATAGAATACGCATTAGATTATGCTGAAAAGCAAGGCTGTAAGCGCATTACATTACTTACCGACTGCGATAATACTGGCGCTCATAGATTTTATGAAAGCCACGGATTTGGGCGTTCATCAATGTTAGCTTTTCGAAAAACAATATAGCAACAATGCCTAACAAGTATGTGAACCGGACAGTTTTTTGCTACGCTTTGTTGCGAATTTCGCTACGCTACATTTTATCGCAAAAAAGCTCCACAAAAAAACTGCCGGTTACATAGGCGTTATACGCAAAACATAAATGGAGTATCAATTTGAAAGGTAAGTACATCACCCCCTTCCTTCACGGCGAAGCATTTAATTGCGTAAGCTGTCATGTATATACAAAGCAGCACTGGTATTACATGCAGGGCTCCAGTGGAGCCGATGGATATGGTAAGCAGAAATCAGATGACAGATTTCTCATTTCATATTGTGAGCACTGTGGATTTCCTACAATTTGGCATGGAGAGTCCATCATATTTCCGCTTAATCTTTCGGCTGAACCACCTAATGAGGATTTACCTGAAGAGATTAAAAAAGACTATGAAGAAGCAAGAGCAATTTTCAATCTTTCGCCTAGAGGTTCTGCCGCTTTACTGAGGCTCGGAATTCAAAAACTATGCGCTCATCTTGGGCAACCAGGTAAGAATATTAACGCTGATATAAAGGCACTCGTAGCAGCAGGGCTTCCACATAAAGTCCAAGAGGCTTTAGATAGTGTAAGAGTTATTGGAAATGATGCAGTTCATCCAGGCACGATCGATCTGAATGATGATCGCGATACAGCAAATCAATTATTTAGGCTTGTAAATTTTATAACTCAAAAAATGATTACTGAGCCTCGTGAAATTGACGAGATATATAGCAATCTTCCAGCCGAAAAGCTTCAAGGTATTAAGGACCGAGATGGTGTCTAGTCATGCGTATAACAAGCGCATTCACTCGGATAATTTGCTCTGCTGCGCGCCGCAAATTCCCGGTGATGCGGGGCGTTAAGTTACCAAGGAGAGTATGAAGTATGTCGTTCGATGATTTGATGACGGATACTGTTTCACTATTGAAGCAAAATGGCGAAACAGTAGATGGGATTAAAGCTAGTGTTCAAAAGAATAAAATATTTATTCAACGATCAGATATCCTTGTTGAAACAGGTGATTTGATTCAAAGGGGAATGAGCAATGGCGCAGAAGAAACATATAAGGTTATTGATCCAGGGTTTCATGAGAAATTCCATTCAATCCCTGCTGGATATCAAATGGATGTTCAAAAGTTAGGTCTACCTGAGGCAAAAAGTGCTATCCAACATATTACGTACAACATTTCGGGCACAAACAATCGTGTAAACCAAAATTCGACAGATAACTCAATAAACATTGCGAGCATGAATTCTGACCTGCAAGAGCACATAAATGCGCTTCGAGATGAAATTAAGGGTCTAGGGCTTACTCAGGAAGAAGAGCTGGCCTCATATGAAGTAATAGATGCTGTAGAGACACAGTTTAAAAACGAAAAGCCAAGTAAAACGGTAGTTAAAACACTACTTTCTGCTCTTCCCAATGCAGCGAGCGTTGCCTCTATTGGGTCGTTCATATTGTCGTGCTTATAGGAGCAAATCAATGAAGCTAGAGCAGTTTGTTGAAGAAAGCTTAAAACAGATCATAACTGGCGTTTTAAAGGCGAAAGAACATGGCGAGCAACATGGCGCTCACGTTAACCCTGTTAATGCCTCTTTTAATAGCAGTAGCCAAAATGTAGTTTATTGCACTGAAACAGGGATACCTTTGCAACAAGTAGAGTTTGATGTTGCTGTTACAGTTTCTGAATCGAATGCCTCAAGTGCAGATGGTCAAGCTGAGGTCGGAGATATCACCGTATCCGGACAATCTATAGAAACCAATTCCACTAACAGTTCAGCAAGTAGAATTAAATTTATGGTTCCAGTTCGACTCCCCACATCTGGAAAGCAAGATAGTGGTAGTTGGTAAC